>CAZLZE010000040.1:0-38111 GCA_964563935.1 uncultured Phycisphaerae bacterium
GAAGTTGGCGACGTTGGCGGCAGAGACAAAGAAGGCGTCTTCTGCGGGGCCAGCATTTCGGAAACGCGTGGATGCGTTCATGACGGATGTGATTCAGGCGGCTGACGGCTGGAATCCGGGCGTGAGCGTGCTTAGTTTCGGGCGATTCGGACGGGACAAGACGGACGGGCTGCTGTGCGATACGGTGGCGTTCAATTCGATCAAGACGGGGGCGGAGGCGCAGAAGCTGGGACGGGTGACGTCGGCGGACATGGAGATCAGCACGGCTGGGTGCGATGTGGCGTTTCCGGAAACGACGCTGGTGATTTCGCTGATTCCACAGGGCCTGAAGCCGGTCAATGCCCGCGTGACGAAGACGAACTGGGTCGGAAAGACGCTCGCGATTTCGACTGCTGATAAGAATGAGTTGGGAACAATCTGGACTACGTTGCAGCGACCTGCCACTCGGTTTGATTACCAGGTTCCGCAGGTTCGGTGCGGGATTGGCGGGTACGACGCGAGCAAGACGGTGCTGCATTATTCGTTGGCGGATGGTTCGCATGAAACCAATCTGTCGGCTGCGAAGTGCATTGACGCGAGCGAGTTGAATCGTCCGTGGGTTTTGCTGGATTTGTTCGATTCGGGACGACATCAACGTGTGCTGCTGGTTCTGCAGGTGCAGAAGAAGATAAAGTCGATTGACGTTTCTCCGGAAGGTCTGGTTTTGACAGCCCGGAGCGGCGTGTTGGGGAATTTGTGGGTGTTTCGCCCGGAAGGGATCTATCGGCGGAAGGTTGAGGATGCGTTCTCGGCGAGATCGGCGCTGGTGAGGCGAATTGATCGCTTGTGCGGGTTGAATCTGGCTTGGCCGACGGAGTGTCGGGAGTTTTTCCGAGTCAGCTCGGCCGATGAGACGGTGGTGATCCGAAATGACGTCGATTTTGATGTGCTGAAGGATGAGTGGGGGACAAAGACGCTGAACGAGGCGGCGATTCCGCCGCTGGTGATGCTGGCGAAGCGATACGAGGTGCCGGTGACGATTTCGGGGAAGGTGACGGCTTGGGATTTGCCGACGAAATACGGTCATTTCGCTACGGTGGAGGGCCCTACGCTCGAATATACGATTCCCACGCCGCCGCTGTATCGCCATGGTCTTTTTGTCGTGGATACGAACAAGGACATGATCAAACTGATCAACGATTCGCTGGAGATCAAGGGGTCGGTTGAGGGTACCGTTCCCGATTGGGCATTTCGCGGCTCGGCATCGGCGCGTCAGGCGTGGGGATATATGAACGCTGAGAGCCGCAAGAAGCTGGATGCCCAGGGCGAGATTATCAAGACGAACCTGGAGCCGGGGCATTTCTGGAAGATCTTCAAATGGCGAATGGAGCCATTGACAGGGCGGCGATATTGCTACAGTTACCCGGGAGGGTTCTATGTGGAGGGTTGGGTCAACGATATGGACTGGGACAATGCGCTGGGGTTCTACGGTCTGGACCAGTGGGCGGCGCATCGGGGGCATTGGAAGGAGTTGGAAGCGGCCTGGCCGAACGTGGTGATGCTCCAGGATTATCTGGTGAAGTCTCATGACTGGGCTTGGATGGCGGACAGCATTACGGAGATCGGCGAAGGCGCCGCCATTGATTGCTTGACGGTGGTTCACGCGGGGGAAGTCGCGGCGGTTCGCATGGCCCGAACGCTTGGTGATAGTCGGTTTGCGGATCAGGCGATGTACATCAGCGCGAAGACGGCGCTGACGCATACGCTACGGTTTGCGTTTCTCGAATATGTGCAGAAGTACGACATGTGGCACACGGATTCACCCGGAAGGGGGACGGTCAACGGGTTCCACGAGTTCAACGCCTTTATTCATCCGAAGCACTCGGACCCGTGGTGGGGCGTATGCAGTCTGAGCGGGTTCGGCGTTGAGGCGGAGTGCTTCGATGCGATTTTATTCTACATCGGGCGCGAGCGGATGAAGACGTGGTGGGACATGGTGACATCGATCTATCCGGAGTGGTTCAACGGGAGCAAGGCTTATCCGCCGAATACGTTGTACGGCGGGAACAGCAATTACGTGACTACACCGGGTATCTATCTGGAGTTCCGGCTCGGGGCGGATGACGTGAAGCTGATGTCGCTGATCAAGAAGGCGGGTTTTCGCGACGGTTTCTACCAGAACCCGAACGCGTTTGGGGAAATCCTCAGCCGGGATTGTCCTGTCCAGTTCGCCGATTGGGGCCAATGTACGTTCGATCCGGCCAGGTATGACGCGAAGGCCGGACGCGCTGAGGCAACGATCGTGAACAACGCTTCAACAAATCAAGACGTTGTTCTGACATTCACTCGCCTGCCGGAGAATGTTCTGCTCGATGGGAAGGCGATATCGCTAAACACAAAGCTTGATCGATGGAAGACGCAACTGGGGACGATAGCGGTGGGTCCGGGAACGCATCGACTCGAAATGGTTTTCAAGACGCAATAACGAGGATACTAATATGAACACACGGAAACAAAACACTAATGCCTTCACGTTGATTGAGCTTCTTGTTGTGGTGGCGATCATCGCGGTACTGATTGCCATGCTGCTGCCGGCGTTGCAGAACGCGCGAGGCGAAGCGCAGAAGGTCATCTGCATGGACAAGCTCAAACGGATCGGCGACTTGATGCAGATATATGTTCAGGAGAACAACGGGATTTTCCCGCCGTTCGCGATTTCTCCGGGGTATACCTATCAGCCGGCGGCATGGTATCCGACATGGCAGAGCCTGATCGCGAATATGCTCGGCATGGGGGAAGGCGATGCGAAAGAGTATCTTCATTGCGCACTGGATATGAATCACACCGATCGCAACCATTGGAGCTATTTGTACAGTTACGGAGGGAACTGTCATCTGGGGGTTTTGTCCAAGCCGGGTGACAAGTATAACATTGAAGATGTCCGCAATCCGCGTCAGGTGATGCTTCTGACGGAGATAACCATGGAGGGGGGGTGGCACTGCATCAATGTGTGGGAGACGAGGCGTGACGCTTGGCTGGACAGGCGACACATGCGAGGGCTAAACGTTCTCTACGTTGACAATCATGTGGAATGGATGAAGGAAACGCCGGACGGGAGCACACTACAGTACTGGAATTTCGTTCCTTGAAAGGGCAGTGATGCGAGCCGCGAGGATTTGGAGTATTGTTTGTCTTGTCGCGTTTCCTCTCATAGCTCAAGGTCAAGCCATCTGGGACATCACGCAGGGGACGCATCCGGCGTATACGTTCCAGGCGGCTGATGGGCTGCAGAGCGGGACGGGTGTCGTTGTGGATGTGCCGGGACAGGCTGGGGCGAAGGGCGTTCAGCTTGCCGCGGAAGCGGGGCAATTTCACTGCGCCGTCATCAATCTGAAGCGAACGTTTCCGGTTGGGCGATACAAACTTGAATTCGGTTTGTTTTCCCGGAACGACAACCCGGCGATGGTGGGTTTGTATGCGGTACACGCCGGGGACCGGCATGAGATCATCGCCTACCCGCGGCCATGCGCTACGGGTCAGGCGCAAAGAGTTGTGGTCTACTTTTTCGCCGCTCGTCCGTTTGCCGCTGTGGGTATCAAGAAGATGGACAAGATCGCAAGTCCGTCGCAGGGTGTGTCGGAGATTGTGCTGACGGACCTGGGGCAGAGGGAATATCCTCGTTTGGAAGCGTATTGGACGCTGATGCAGTACCCGGCCCCCTGGGGGTTGAGGAGTACAGTGATCGAGTCGAAGCTCGCAAAAGTCCACGCGGAGGCGAAAACGAATCTTGACGCGGCGCTGAATGTACTTCCAGAAATTGAGGCGTGGCTTGACGCTAGAAGCCTGGTGGCTGAGTTGTGCGCACAGGCGGATGATCTGCGACGAGTGATGCGGGTTGCCGGATCGGTGGAGATCAAGTCGAACGCAGCGGTGATTGAAGCGAATATTCGTAAGGCGTTGGCGGAGAATCGGATTGCGGAAGTCGACAGTTTGGCGAAGGAATTCGAGAAGTCGCTGGGCATGCTGCGCAGTGCGCTGGATAGCCAGTTTAAGGGTACTGTTTCGCCCGAACTGGGGACGAATGTATTCACGTGGTGCAAGGCATGGGCGGAGGCCGGCGTTGACGGGGCGATGGAGTATACGGAGCCGACGCCGTACCAGCGTAACATCATGAGGCTTGGCGAGAAGGTGGATCTGGAGAGTTCCTGGACGACGAACATATACCGCACGGAGCGCACGACGGCGATTTATTCGATCCTGACGCCAATGACCACGGTGGATGTGGCTGATGGGAAGTTCCATTTCAGTTTTGGCAAGAGCAAGCCTACTTTCGCCAAGGCGCCGGACGCGTCTCAGGGATGGTTTGCTGTTCCCGTAGGCAACAAGGTGATCCTGTTCGTCTTGAACCGTCATTCGCGGACGATTACATCGAATCCGGAGTTCCTCGAAATCGTGTTCCCTGGTTCGGCCGCCGTTGGAATTGTGCGTGTGCCGGGCAATCTGCCCAAGGACAAGCTCGATGCTTTGGCGGTATTCTATCAGCGGCTGCTTTTGAAACAGCCGGTCCAGTGCGTGCAGATTCAGAAGGGCAATCGGATTGAACAGTCGTTTGAGTACCTCACGCGACCGTGTGACTGGTCGATCAAACCGGTGACAGTTGCTCCCGTTCCCCAACTGGTGATGATTTCGAAGCGTCCGTCGAGTCGGCTTCGCGTGAAATTTGCCTCTGCGATCCGGTACGCGCCCGACGGCTGGGGGTATGTGAAGAATAGTGATCGTTTTTCGTATGAGATACCTTCGTATCCGAGGGCGGATACTGTCGGCATCAACATCTGGGTTACCGAGAGCAGCGCGGACACGTACAAGGAACTAAGCAAGCAGGGATGCCAGACGATTCGCTTGATCAACGGGGCGGGCAATGATCGGTGGGATTGGAGCAACCTTTCGCCGCTCCAGCAGCGTCTGACGCAGAACCTTCGGTGGGCCAAGGACGCGGGTGGGCTGAAAGTAGGCGTTGAGATCCACGGAAACTGGTTCCCGGACGGCCTGAGTCGTGAGAAGGGGTTCCGCGATCCTGAGAAGCTGGCGGAGTTCATCAAACGCTGGAAACAGATTATGGCGTGGTGCAAGCCGTATGAGGATGTGGTGGGCTGGTACGATCTGATGAATGAACCCGATATCTGTTATGAGCGGGAATCGGTCAAGCCCTATGCCGAGTTCATGCGGAAGGCGGTCAAGGCACTTCGCCCTTCGGCAGGGAAGATTCCTATTATGGTTGAGACCTGCAACTGCGGCAATACGGTTGGTTTCCAGTTCTGGGAGCCGCTGGGCGATGCCAATGTGATCGCGAGCTATCATGATTACTGGCCTCACATGTTTACCCATCAGCGCGTGGTGGAACCCAGCGACCCAGCCATGCCGGCGGTCTTTTTCCCGTCGTTTATGCCTATGATCGAATGGACCACGCCGAGCTGGAACAACAAGAGCCCTAATTTCCACTATTGGGATAAATGGAAGTGCGATGGTGTGACGTATCCGGCGTACAAGGCCATGATCGAGCAGGGGTGTGTGTTGGATTGCGGAGAGTATGGCGTGGTTGGTTACGCCGGGCAAACGTCACCGCGTTCCGGCGTGGTCTGGATGCGGCAGGCGCTTGAGCGATTCGCACGAATCGGCATGAATCACAATGTCTATGGGTATACAGGCGGGTTTACCTGGAACATACCTCAGGCGAAGGAAGAGACGATACACTTTTGGCAGGAACGGTCCGGGAAGAAGTAAGTCCACGGGCTCAACGCTGTTCCGCTCCACGCACTTGCCACGGGCCGATGATTCGGAGTTCGGCCGTGCATTCCGCGTGTCCAGTGGTAGAATGAGAGTGTCATGAAGAATCATGGGGAGGGGTTATCATGGCCATGAACGTGAAACGTGTGGATGTGTGGGCGGCGACCATTCCGGATAAACCGGGCGGGCTGTCGGCGAAACTGAAGATGTTGGCGGAAGCAGGGGCGAATCTGGAGTTCGTGATCGCCAGGCGATCGCCGGATAAGCCTGGGAAGGGCGTTGTGTTCGTTACACCGCTTGCCGGATCGGCCCAGGTTCGAGCGGCGAAGAAGGCGGGATTCTCGAAGACCAGGAATCTTCATTCCGTGCGGGTCGTGGGTCCCGACAAGCGGGGTATTGGGGCGCGAATGACCGAAGCTCTGGCGGAGGCCGGGATCAACATGCGAGGGTTGTCCGCCGCGGCGATGAAGAAACAATTTGTGGTTCATCTCGCGTTTGATTCCAATGCCGATGCCCGCAAAGCCATCAATGTCCTGAAGAAGATATCGTGAAGGCGTGCCGAAGGAGGTGAACATGCGTTTGTATCTGGTCCGACACGGTCAGGCAAAACCCAGGGAAGAGGATCCGGATCGATCGCTGACAGATCGGGGGCACGCCGAGGTGGAGAAAGTGGGGGCGTTTTTGAAGCCCTTGCGTCTTCGGCCTGAGGCGATATGGCATAGCGGAAAGACGCGGGCGCGGCAGACGGCGCAGATTATCGCCGCCGCGATATCGGGTCGGCAGGGGATCGTTGAGCATAAGAGCCTGGATCACGACGACCCGGTCAAGCCGATCAAGAAGGAACTTGAGCGTCTGAGCGGTGATGTGATGATCGTGGGACATCTTCCGCATCTGGCGAACCTGGCGTCGCTGCTGATTTCGGGATCGGAGAATGAAGACATGTTTGCGTTCCCGACGGGGGCAGTGGCGGCATTGGAGAAGATTGACGATGGGTGGCAGCTGGTGTGGATGATTGTTCCGGATCTGCTGGTGAACGGAAAGTAGTTCGCAGGTTGTCCTTCGATAGGGATATTTCGAGACATTCCGAAGGCGATCGAGTATGATATCGCGGTCCGAGCAGGAGTCTCGGGGCGGGCGCCTGGAGGAAGAATGAAAATCGAGGAGTATGCCTTCGGAAGGATCGTTATTGACGGTAGAGCCTACACGTCTGATCTGATCATTTACACCGATCAGGTTGACGATTCCTGGTGGCGAAATCAGAGCCATCGGATTGATGCGGAGGATATTTCGGAGGTGATCGACGACAGACCGGAGTTGCTTATCATCGGCACGGGCCAGAATGGAATGATGGATGTTCCTCAGGAGACGCTTTCCGCACTGGCCGAGAAGGGCATCACCGTACTTGTCGAAAAGACGGCTGAGGCGGTTAGGCTCTATAATCAGGCGGTGGCCGAGGATCGGAAGGTGATCGCCGCTCTGCATCTTACCTGCTGAGGTTACGAACCAACCATTTGAAAAGAAGCCCGATTTCGGGTATGCAGGAGTCGCATGTTACCAAAAGGGATTTTATTTGACCTGGACGATACGATAGTCGCCTTCGACGCGGTGGCCAATCCCACGTGGCGTGAGGTTTGCGCGTCATATGGCGGCCGATGGGGTTTGCCGGATGCGGAGACGCTTTTTGAGGCCATCGGCGATGTGCGTCGCTGGTACTGGTCGGACAAAGACCGGCACAAAGTCGGCCGGAACGATCTGGACAACGCCCGGCGGAAGATTGTCTGTCTGGCGTTTGAGAAGCTGGGGGTCGGGACGGCCAGCCTTGCCTATGAAGTGGCGGACGCATACACGACCGAGAGCGAGCGACGGATCCATTTTTTTCCGGGGGCTGAGGAGACGTTGACCCGTTTGACTTCGCGGAATATTCCCCTGGCACTGGTGACCAACGGGAGCGGGGACAAACAGCGGGCCAAGATCGAGCGATTCGGGCTGAAGCGATTCTTCAAGACTATCCTGATCGAGGGAGAGTTGGGATTCGGCAAGCCGGACGAGGCGATCTTCCGTCGAGCGATGGACGGTCTTGGGCTTGGTCCTCAGGACGTGTGGTTCGTGGGCGACAACCTCGAGTGGGACGTGGCTGCCCCGCAGCGGCTTGGGATCTACAGTGTCTGGCGAGATTCGCGGCAGCGGGGGCTTGCGCGGTCGTCGCCGGTTCAGCCGGACCGGATAATCGGCGATATTCATGAGTTGATCTGATCTGCCGGCCGAAATTGATTGCCATTTAACATCAGTAATGTCAATCGGTTGCGCAATGCTCTATCTTTTTGCTTGCTATTATGTATATATGTATATATATTGATATGTAACGGCAAAGAGGAGAATCATGAACCTGAGAATTGATGCCAATCTGAAAGTTCCGCTTCACCATCAGATCGAGAGCGGTATTTTGTCGCTCATTCGGGGTGGCGGGTACCGGCCTGGGGATTTGCTGTTTACGGAGGTGGGGTTGGGCCAGAAATATGGGGTGAGTCTGGGTCCGGTTCGTCAGGCCGTCAATTCGCTGGTGGCCAAGGGGATTCTGGAGCGTCGGCGGGCGAAGGGTGTGTTTCTTGTCGATGCGGAAGGCGAGAAGCCGCTCAAGCATCGGATCACGTTTGTTACACCGGATATCAGCCACAGTTTCTACGGCTCGATGGTGCGCGGGGGCGAACACTGCGCCCGCGAACGTGGGTATGAGATTACGATCGCGAATTCCGATTTTGACAGCCGTCGCGAGGCCGCCATTCTTGCGCAGCTGGCTGGGATGGATCCGCATATTATCGTACTGTGCACCAACGGTGGGAAGAGTTGTCACGAGGAGGTCGAACGGCTGATCAAGCAGGGATTCATTGTGGTGATGATCGACCGGCATTTTCCCGATCTGAAGATCGATGTGGTGGAGAACGACAACTATCGGATGGGGCGGGACGCGGTGGAGTATCTTGTGAAGCTGGGCCATCGGCGGATCGTGCACGCCACGAACGATGTGTCGATGGGTCTGAACATTATCGATCGCAACCGGGGTTATGAGCAGGCCATGCTGGAGTCGGGGTTGACGCCCGAGACGTTTTTGGTGACGTATCCAGGGGGCAAGTGGGATGTGGAGATCGACGAGCAGGTGGCGCGGGCGTACCTGGAGCAGTGCAAAGGCAATCTGCCCACCGCGATATTTGTCATCAGCGATACATTGTGCATCGGCGTTATCCGGGGGATCAAACGCCTTGGGTTGTCGGTGCCGGACGATATTTCCGTCATGGGATGTGCGGATCTGGATTTTGCGCGAATGCTCTCGGAGCCGCTGACCACGATCAACCAGGACAGCTACGGGATGGGCCATCGCGGAGTGATGCTGGGGATCGAACGGTTGGAGGGGCAGGGGAGTCGGGAGCCGGCATACGAGGTTCAACCACATCGGATCATCGAACGAATGACGACGCGGGACATGAACGAGAGTAAACAGAAATCTGAAAAGAGGCTTACGGTATGAAACGACTATCGAAACAACAGAGCGGGTTTACGTTAATAGAGCTTCTGGTCGTGGTGGCGATTATCGCCGTGCTGGTGGCGTTGCTTCTGCCGGCATTAGGGCAGGCCCGAAGGAATTCCAAGAACCTCAGTTGCCAGTTGAATCTGCGGCAACTCAGTTTGGCCCATTTCATGTACGGTGACGAATGGAACGGATGGATCACTCCGTTGCCTCCAGTGGCTGTATCTTATGCCTGCTGGACTTGGAATGTTGATATCAATCATGTGGCATGGGTACCCTTGATTTATCCTCTTATCTCCAGGTCCCTTGAGGCAGAGTATAACGCCAGTGGAAAGCTGAGCAATGTATTTCGATGTCCTTATGATTCGGCGTGGTGCTGGGCTCAGAAGGCCTCGTACATCGTATTTCCCGAGATATCCCTGACACCGGAGAACTCGTGGGGATATGCCAAGACGGCTCGGCAACGTTTTCCCAACAGCATGCGTCCCGAGGTTACGACCTTTATGCGCGATACGGCTGACAATACGCATGATGAGGACTCAGATGGAGAAAGAGGGTGTACATTTCTCTATTTGGACGGTCATACGAAGCACGTTCCCAAGAGTCAGGCCAGTAATTGGTATTGGGAATAGCAGTGTGACTGAGGTGGCGGTATGCCGATTAATCGAAGACTGAGGGTGAGCCCGGTGTGCCGGAAGTATCTGTCGAAGTACTGCTGGGATTCGGCCTTTGGCAGGGGACTCATTGTTCCCTGATCGAACCATTCTTCTGGAGTAATCTCGCTTTATCTGGAGGCAATATGCGCAGCGGAATCTTATCGTTGATATTGGGCGTTATGGCGATGTTTTTCGGGCTCTCGTCGGTCCATGCGGAGGATCGGATTGTTTCTCCGCTGATGTGCGGGGCGAATTCGATGTACGACACGGCTGGGTTGTACTATGGGACGCTCCCGAAATCGGCGCCGGGCTCGCGTCGCGAGGAGTTCAAGAAGCTGCTAAAGGAACGGGAGATTCACGCGCTGCGATTCCCGGGCGGAACGTGCGCTGACACGGAGTTCCTGGTGGATAACGAGGAGGTGATGCGGAAAGTTTTGGGGAAAGTGAGTCTCCCGGAAGGCGATCCGAATAAATTTGTCGGGTTGTGGCAGTTTCTGGATTTCTGCAAGGAGGCTGGAATAACGCCGATTTACCAGGTGAACCCGCTTCTCTATTGCGACGGGGCGAATATCTATCAACTTATGGCCGAGAAGCCGATCAAGGCGAACATCGTTGTGGATCATTCCAGGCGTGCGGATGCGGCGGCGGCCCTGACGGCGCTGGTGAAGAAGGTTCGGGAAAAGGGATACACACTGAAGCACTGGGAATTTGGGAATGAGGAATACGCCGGCATCCCGGCTGGGGATTATTCCGATGTGGCGAAGCGTTACGCTCGAGCGATTCGGGCGGCTGATCCGGAGGCGATGCTCTGGGTGACGCTGGGATCGAACCACTGTTCAGAAGGGGATCGAAAGACGGTTCCGCCGTGGTCGGAAGCGGTGTTGAAGGAATTGCAGAAGGCTGGGTTCACGAGCGACAGGAATTTGGGGTTCACGCTGCATTACGTCTGGCCGGAGTATATTACGATCCACAGCAATATGGTGAAGAAGTATGGATTCACACCGCGGTTCGCCGTGACGGAGTTTCACATGGCGGGGCTGGGCGATTATTGGGATTTGAGCCCGCGATTTGGCTATGCGTTGGGGCTCGCTCCGTACCTTGTGAGCATGGTCGTGCTGCCCAGCGTGGAGATTTTGTGCATTCATGAACTGGCGAGCCAGAATTTCGGGATCATTCACTATAATCAGCGAAGTTACGGCCCGCCGGGAATGGAGACGTGGGACGCGACGCTGGGGTATCAATCCATGCCGTCGGCGTACGTATATGGACTATTCGGAAAGCTGATCGGGGGGAAGATAGTTCCGGTCGATACGCAGAATTCAACGCGTCTAGTCGTGGAATTGGGCAAGGAGCGGCGAATTTTCTTTGTCAATCCGACGGTCAACCCGCTGACGGTTGAATGGTCGCGGGACATCGTGGGCAAGAACACCAAATCGTTTGAGTGTCATACGATCCTGCCCAATGTGAACCCTGCGCCGGCGAAGAAGGCGGGCGAGGTATCGGCCCAGGCATTGGGTCAGTCGGGAGAGTATCGCGTCGGGGACCCGCTTCGGGCGGACCAGGTGTCGGAGGAGAAGCAGACGGGAAAGATATCCGATACGGGTCTGACCATTACGGTTCCCTCGTACAGCATCAGCTATATTCGATGTTTTGAGTAAAAGTGCCGTTGATCCTCGCATACGTATGCGTGGACGGCGAATAACGACCAATATGGTGCGATAGAGGATAGTTCCTCTTTTATCTGAGGATCTGGGCAGGGAAAATTGGGAGTCAGAGGCCGGTTCCGTTGTAGCGGTCCGAACCTCCGACTCTTGTCCCCAGCGATAGACTACCGCATCCGCGATTCCGAAGGTTCCCAGATCCGACCCGTTAGCGCCTGTTCGATGTACTGGAGATGTTGCTGCTCGTCCTGGAAGTTCCGCTCCACCTGATCGGCGACATCCGTGGGCATGGATATTGAGGTCGCTTGGCTGTAGCGTTTGTTCGTGAGTTTTTCGTTGGTCTCCATGGCCTTAAGGGCGCCTTCGGTTCCCGTCATTGAGCGGATGGCGGTGAAGCCTTCGATGAGGAATCCTTTGATGTCCCGGGACGGTTCCGGCGGCGTTTCGCCCATGCGCCGAAGAAGGGCAGAGAGATTCGATATATGCCGCTCGTGGTCGCTGCGATATTGGATAAGCTGATTTCGGATGGATGGAACGTCTATTTCTTCAATGGCTTGGTCGTAGGCCCGGCTGGCGTCAAAGTCGAGCTGAATCAAATCCTTCAATGTATCGATCGTTTCCTGATGACCCATGGTACTCCCCCCTTTGCGGTCAACAACTCTCCCTAATGAGGACAGTCTTCCCGCTAGAACCATCTTAATGGGCGGTGGCTCTGTGTCAATAGGCCAAGACGCGAATTCGGAATCGCGTTTCGAGGTAAGTGTCTCCGCAGATTCGTTGGCGTGTGGATTACTTATGTGTGAGTTCCAGGACGCCGAATTTGCCGTAGGGATGATCTGGCGGCGGCTCGATCTTCTTGACGGAGAAGATAGTTCCGTCATCGCTGAGTTTGACCATTTCGCCATGCCTCAGGGGCTCGATGACCAGTCCGTAGGTGGCTGCATTGATGAGTGCTTCGCGATATTTGGCGTCCTGCTTATCCGGTCCGCGGTACTGGACAAGGAAATCGGGCAGGCCGAATTGTTCCATGCCGTGAGTGTGAAGCCAGAACATCTCGCCGGTCTGCCCCGAGTGAATGGTCGTGAAAATGCAGCAGGTGGTGATGGCGTCGAGATACGGTCTCTCGTTCTTCTTCTTCATTGCCTCCTCGGGAAACAGATACGTCTGACTGACGTCGTACGGGTTCACTCTGGTCTTGGAGAAGATCTTGTCGCGTGACTGGAACGCCATGGCCGGTTCGTCGGCATACCCGATGGCGTTGTCATCGCCCAGGAGAAGGCACGTGACGACTTGGCCGAAGAATCGCATGCGTTCCATCGTGTTGGCTGGTCCTTTGGTGTAGCGGACGACGGCGAATGCTTGGTGGTTGGCGACCCGGGACTTCAGCTGCGCGTCAGTTGCCGCCAAGACCGGCTCGAGCGATCGCTTCGAGAGGGGAAGATTGAACTGTCGGATGGTTACGATGTGTTGACCGCCCGTTACGGTGTACGTCTTGAGCCTGTGCGCGGGAACGGTGCCGTTCGGATCCAGCGAGCATTGGGCTTGAACAGACCACTGTTCGTCCATGAAGGCGCAGAATTTCGTGGGATCGATCTCGGTGGGACGCTGGTACAGTACGCACACCTCAACATCCGGACCCTGATAAGTCTTTTCACCGGGACGATAACGGCTTGCAAAAACCAGAAGCCCGGCGACCAGGAGGAGCCCGGCGACGGTTGCAATGATTACTCCCTTGTCTTTCATGGATCAGAATCCTCCAACACTCTTCATGCCTCTCCCTTTACGGTAAGTATACCGTCGTATGAGGGGCAAAGCTATAAGTTTCGATAATGCGGTGCAGTCAGGGCAGAAGTACGATGCTCTGCCAATCATAGGCGGGCGTTGTATTTGAGATAATAATGCCGAAGTGATTGTATTGGGTATCGGCGGCATCGGCAACGTGCCATCGGTCGAGGAAATCATCGATGGGAATGAATGTGTAGTGGCCGAGGGTGGCCGGGTCCATGAAATAGACGTTGTCCGTGTCGTATCCGATTGCGACGACATAATGAGCCTTGTCCCATTCGCTCGTGTAATCAATGCCGGGCGCTGCCCACGCCTGGATCAGGAGTATCACGGGGGTACCCTGATCGAGGAACTGCTGGAGAGCAGTCAGTGATATATCGGATCTCTCCGCAATAGTAAGGTCCAGGGATCGCACAAAGTTTGCGATTGCGCTAGCGCTGGTTCCGGTTTCCGGAGACGAGCCCAGTTGTTCCTCGAGGTAATCCTGGCTGAATTGTCGCCCATAGTAATAGAGTACGGATTGCAGAGCCGCCACGCCGCACGTGTAATTCTTGTTCTGGTGAACGAGGGGCACGCGGATCAGCCCGCCCATTTCCTCCAGGCTGGGACCCGGTGGGGGAACCACACCGCATCCGGCGAAAGCAGAGGCAAGGAGAAGCACCATGGGCAGCAGATGTAATTGAAACGATCGATGAACCGCTATGGACAGGACATTACCCGTCCTGGATACCATGAATCTCCCCCTCCCGCGCATTGACTTGGATCAAGCAACTCCCGTGCAATCACAGTATCCGATTTTCGGCAAAAATCAAGAACAGAGAGATACTGCAAATGCTCTCGGCATGTGGGAAGGGCATCTTGCGATCGAATTGTTTGGTGGTCAACGGACCGGGGCTATTCTACCCAGGGTCGATCGCCGGGCGTTCCCATGTAAGGATCGACCCACTTGATGTGCTTCAGCTCCGGTGAGACGACCTCGCCCGATTGGTACTTGTTGATAAGGACATCGAGTTGGGCCACATGTTCCTGCTCCTCCATGGCTAGTTGCCCGAGGATCCACTGGAATTCCGGTTCGCGGAACCGTGTCAGGCCCACTTCGTAATGTTGTCTGCACTCCTCGTCCGATTTTTTATGACGCTTGATCAACTCGAGCACGGAGATCTCCCGCGGGCGCGGGGTGAGGTTGTAGACGACCTGCGGCTCGCCGCCCAGGGACCGGATCCGATTCGCCAGGGCCTCTTCGTGCTTCTTTTCTTCCAGGAGCAGCTTGTTCAGGTCGGCCTTGAGTTCTTCGTCCGGGATGACCCGCATGTAGCTCTGCAATTCGCCGACGATATGCGCCTCCATGTTCAAGGCTTCGGTAAGGAAGCCGATCATGTCGAACCGTCGTTCATTGGCGGCCAGGATGTTCTTGATGGTATTCCGCAACTGGTCCAGATTCTCTCCCGTCCGGGTGAGCGTGTCCAGCAGGTTGGGCTCGCAGATGCCGTCCTGATCGTAGAGCTTCCGGCAGTCCTGCAAGACTTCCTGAGTCAGTTTCAGCCGATCGTCCAATTTCTTGATCGCATATGAGAATTGCATTCAAAACCTCCAAAGGCCAAAGTCTAACGTCCAAAGCCCATCTTAATATGCATAGAGACGTCCGTAGGGTCGTGTGCTTACCGGGATGATCTTCCGGTACTTGCTGAAATCAAGTATATCTTCGGTGACGCCGAAAGTGCAGGCGAATTCTTCGAGGATCGGCCTGATTCTCGCCGTGTCTTCGCTCGTCAGTTCGAAGTGGTTCACTTCCTTGCCGAGGTAACTCTCGTTGAATTTTCCCCGGATATACATCACGCCGCCATGCATGCCCGTTCCGCAGTAATCGCCCACGACGCTGTGCTTTCGTGACTTGGTCAATCCGAGCAGGATCAGACATCCGCCCGCCTGATACTCGCCGAAAAAATCACCGGCACAACCGCCGACGACGAGCACGGGCTGCTTGTCTCTAAAGCCCTTCATGTGGATTCCCACGCGATAGCCCACGTCGTCGCGGATGAAAATCTTACCGCCCCGCATACCGTACCCGACGACGTCGCCTGCCAGTCCGCGGATGATGATCTTGCCGTCGTTGAGGGTGTTGCCCACGCCGTCCTGGGCGTTGTTCATCACTTCGACCGTCGGACCTTCCATGAACGCCGCCAAGTCCTCGCCCGTTGTTCCTTGAACGCGAATATGAACGCCCTGAGCCTCGATGCCGCCCCCAATGTAGCGCTGACCGTTGACGTTTATCAGGCGAATATCCTTCTCACCGTGACGGATCGCGTCGCGGATCGTCTCGTTCAGTTGAGCGTAATAAATTCCTTTTGCGTCTATTGTTGTGGCCATGACTGGATTACTCCACACTCAAAGCGATCGGATCTTCGTTCAGCTTGGCGATTATTGGCCGACCCGCCCGCGGAGCCCAGATCCGATCCAGTTGCGGGCAGATTTCGCGGATGGCCGCTTCTTCCGAGGACATGTACGTGGTGCGTCCGCTGGTCGCCACCACCAGGGGACGGAGCTTGACGCGATCGTTCAGACCGATCAATCCCTCGGAATATCCCATCAGGAACGCGAAAGGACCATTCAGCGCCGCCGCGGAGTACACCATCCGCAGCTGCGTATACCGGCTGCGATCGGTCGGGGACATCTGGTCGATATCCTTCCAGAAGGGGGGGGCGAAAATGGCCGCCGCGTACTCGAAACTCAGTTCGTGCCGCCGGACCAGCAGATCCATCAGGTAGGCGACCACTTCCGTATCGGTTTGCAGCGTGCACTGGTAGCCGAACATCTCCAGGTACCGCCGGTTGGTTCCGTAACTGGAAATTTCGCCGTTATGCACGATGGACCAATCCAGAAGGGCGAACGGGTGCGCGCCGCCCCACCAGCCGGGGGTATTGGTGGGAAAACGGTTGTGCGCGGTCCAGATGTATCCTTCATACTCCTGAATGCGGAAGAAGTCCGCGATATCTTCGGGGAAACCTACACCCTTGAACACGCCCATGTTCTTTCCGCTGGATACGACGAACGCATGCTCGATGTTCACGTTGATGTGCATGACAACGGAGACCATGTAGTCGTTGTCCGACACGATGGGGAAGCGTTCCTTCGGCGGCAGGACGAAGTAGCGCTTGAAATACGGATAACTGGGGATCGCCGGGACCTCAAAGATGGGGATCGGCTCGACTTTGTGAATTTCCAGCTTCGACTCCAGATAACGCTCGACCTCCGGCACGTCGTCTTTTGAATCGTACATGACGTGCAGGGCGTAGAAGTCGGCCATGTCCGGGTAGATCCCGTAGGCCGCGAATCCGCCGCCGAGTCCGTTTCCTCGGTCGTGCATATTCGCCATGGATCTGCGGATCACCGATCCGTCCGTCACCCGCTTGTCGTGGTTAATGAACCCGATCACGCCGCAGGCGGCGATGTCTTTCCCGTAGTGGGAGGGTCTTCGAATGTAGGAATTGCGAACCATTTTTGTCTGTCCTTAAGAGTGTGCCAATTCAGTCTTGGGAATCTTTACCCGGGTCTGACGCATTCCGAAGAGTCGCATCCGCACCGGCAAGGGAAGCGACGCCGGGCCGAAGTCCGGCGACAGCAGACGCTGCTTGAACGCGCCCACGTCGATCTTTTCCTCGATCAGGTAACGGAAGATTCCCACCCGGTCAATCGCCCGGAGGAACAGGGCGCCAACGATGCGATTGTCCTCCAAAACGAGTTTCTTATATATGCGATTTCGCTCGTCCAGAACGCTCAGCACCTCCTGGGTGTCCTTTTCCTTGACGTATCCGTAACTGATGATCTGAGCGGGTCCGAATTGCAGGGCGTTGAGCGGGATTCCGCCGCGATATTCCGCCGGTACTCCCGCCATGTTGTATCCGGCGACTGTTCCCATCTCGGCTGCGATCGGAATCGTCGCCAGCACCATGCGCGATCCGCTGATCAGTTCCTGGCCCTGCGCACAGTCGCCGCCTGCGTAGACGTCCTTGACGCTGGTCTGAGTACGATTGTCGATCACCAGACCGCGATCGATCGTAATTCCGCTGTCCTTAAGCCAGCCGACGTTCGGGCGAACGCCCACCGCGACCACAAAGAGGTCCGCGGGAATCGTCTTTCCGCTTCGCAAATGAACTTCCTTCAGCGTTCCGCCGTCGCCCGTCAGACGCGTCACGCTGTCCGACAGGGAAAAAGTCACGCCCTCGTGCTCCATGATGCGCTGGATCATTCGTCCCGCCGTCTGGTCCGACACCATCGGCAGCACGTAGTCCGCCAGCTCAATCACGGTCACTTTCTTGCCCAGCATGGCGAATGCCTCGGCCGCCTGCATTCCGATGAGACCGGCGCCCAATACGACCACATTCTGGGCCTGCTTGCAGAGCTCTGCAAGACGGTGTGCGTCGCTGAATTTCAAGAACGTAAAGATCTGGTTGGGGAACTTTTCCAGCCCCTCCATTCCCTGGGGAACGAACGGCACGCCGCCCACGCCCAGGAACAACCGGTCGTATTTGACCGGCTCATCGTTCAACAGGACCTCTTTGGTCTCAACCGACAGCTTCGTGGCACGTTTTCCGCTCAAAAGCCGTATGTTCAGACGATCGTAGTGATTCTCGTCCCGCAGGAACATCTTGCTCGTCGGAATGACGCCGGCCAGGTATTCGTGGATGAGCGCCCGTGTGTAGATCCGTTGCGTTTCATCGCCGATGATGGTTACCTCGCCCGTATGGTCCACCTTGCGGATAGCTTCAGCGGCGAACAGGCTCGCGAAGGAATTTCCTACCAATACGTACTTCATCGGGTCACCTCCGCCGGCGCTTGGCCGCTTGCGGATTCTTCGCTGTCGACCCTGTCCTCGCGTTCCTCATACACCAAGGCCTGAGTCGGGCAGATCGCCACGCAGGCCGGTGTGCTGCGCCCGGGGCAAAGGTCGCAGTGATGATTCACGCCGTTGGACGGGATCGCCGGAACGTTCTGCTGATTCACGTTCCGGGTTATCACGCCGAACCGGCAAGCCATCACGCACATCCAGCAGCCGATGCACTTGGATTCATCGACGAGCGTCCGCCCCGATTCATCCTTGTACAACGCGCCGTTCTTGCACGCCAGAACACAGTCGGGAATTTCGCAATGCCGGCACATCGTCGATACGAAACTGGCATTGTCGATCGATACCTTGCATCGCGCGAGCGGAGTCGCCCGGTTTGCGGCCTTGGCCTCGGCGGGGTCCGCGAAATTGCGAGCCCACTCCCAGTTGAACCTCAACCCTTCCAGTTGATAAGCGCCGATCGGGTTCTTACTCTGCGAGTGCTGAACGATACAAGCCACCTCGCACAGGTGACAGTTGATACATCGATTTGGAACCGGATAAACCACTTTCATAGCACGCTACGCTCCCGCCTGTTGAATACCAAGGACTCTGAGCTCTTCCTCATTCATGCCCACGCCTCGCAGTTTGAGTTTGTTGCCCTTGAGCGACTCGATGGAGTTGAGCCCCATCAAACCGAGCATTTCTTTGATCTCGTGCGACCAGGCGCGGAGGAGATTGTGCAACCGCTCAGCCGCGACGTCCGCCGGAAGCCTCGGCAGAAGGTCCGCCCGGTTCGTCGTGATGCCCCACGCGCACTTTCCGCGGTGGCACTGCTGGCAGAGCGTGCATCCGACCGCGAGCATGGCGCCCGTTCCGATATAGCACGCGTCCGCGCCGAGGGCGATGGCCTTGACCACATCCGCCGAACTCCGAATACCACCCGCCGCGATCACCGACGCCAGATGACGAATCCCTTCCTCACGCAGACGCTGGTCCACCTGGGCAATCGCCACCTCGACGGGAATACCCACATGATCGCGGATCACCATCGGAGCCGCTCCGGTCCCGCCGCGGAACCCGTCGACGACCACCACATCCGCGCCCGCCCGGACGATTCCACTCGCGATCGCCGCTACGTTGTGGACCGCCGCGATCTTCACCGAAATCGGAACCGAGTACTCCGTCGCCTCTTTCAATGCGTAAATCAGAAGACGCAAATCTTCGATACTGTAAATGTCGTGCTGGGGAGCCGGGCTGATCGCATCGGACCCTTCCGGAATCATGCGGGTGCGGGAAATTTCCGCCGTCACCTTCTCGCCCGGTAAATGTCCGCCGATACCCGGCTTGGCGCCTTGGCCGATCTTGATCTCAACCGCCGCGGCGCTCTTGAGATAGCCCGCGGATACGCCGAAGCGCCCTGAGGCAACCTGGACGATCGCACGCTTGCTGTATTTGTAGAAATTTGGGTGAAGTCCGCCTTCGCCGGTGTTGAAGTACGTACCCATCGCCTCCGCAGCGCGAGCCAGACCTTCCTGAAAGTTATAACTGATGGCGCCGAAGCTCATCGGTGCGAATATAATGGGAATTTCGCACACGTAGTTCGGAAACTCCTTCGAGGACACACCCGCTTTCTTGTCCATCGCCACGCGTTCGGGCTTTCGCCCGATAAAGGTGCGAAGCTCCATCGGTTCACGCAGCGGGTCGATCGACGGGTTCGTCACTTGCGAAGCGTCGATGACCATGCGGTCAAAGTACGTATTGTAATACAGGTCGTTTCCGCAGCCGGTCAACAGCACGCCGCCGGTGTCCGCCTGCTTGTACAAACCCGTCATTTGCTTATAGCTCCAGTTCTTGTTGTCCCGGAACCCGGAACCCCATTTTTTGATCTGAATGCACTGGGTGGGGCACATGGCCTCGCACCGTCGGCAATTGACGCAGTTCTCGTGGCGGTTATACACCGCGTTGCGGTTGGGATCGTAAAATGTCGATTCCCAGGTGCATTGCCGCACGCACACGAGGCATCGAATGCAGCGAGAATCGTCCCGTTCCACGCAATACTGGGGCAGGCTCGAAAAGTACTGCTCACGCTTCAGGCCGTGCAATCCCAGGTCTGTCGGATTGGGCTCCTCATAGTACTGCCGTTCAGCGGCGTTTGAGCTTATCTGTGCTTCCATTGCTGTCCACCGTCCTAACTGTCTACAATCTTCAATCCATTTGGACTAAGTGTAGGTAAAAATGAAGCATTAGTCAAACTAAATATACTAATACGGACTATAAGCAACAGGAATAGTGTGACGTGGACATGAAATACAGAGAATTCAAAAAGCTTATGGTGTCTCACGGGCTCAGTCGGATCAGCAGCGGATAGTCATGCACGAGAATTCCCGCCAGACGCACGTGATGTCCGTCCTTTTGAAGGTTCAGCGGCTGCTCCACGCCGTTGAGCGGGTCAATCCCCAATGCCTGCCTGAAATCGCCGTCGATAATGACGTCGCAAGAATAGCCTTCGCAGATATCTTTGGCCAAACCAGGAATCCATAATGCGAGAAGCTTATGATCGCCTTGCGACATGGCAAACATTGTCAGCGCGGGCGTGGAAGGTCTGGCGAATGTGACGTGGAACGCAAGAGAGGCGGGCTTGACGTTCTCCAAAGCCGTCGCCAGGTTCCGCATGACATAATACGACGCCTGTGGCTGCATGCGAGTCAATGGGTCAGTCAGAAAGCCCCGTCGACCAAGGCTCAAATCCAGAGGATAGTAGCTGTCCAAGAAGCCGCAGAAGAATGATGTCAGGTCCAAGGCCGCGTGCTCCACGGTCAGCCGGGCAATGTACTTGGCTTTTTCCATTTCGCTGCATACGAAAGTTCCCCACCAGTTTGGCGGGGCGGGAGGCGGGTAGCTCGCCCCATACGCCCACTCGGTCACCATGTACGAACCTCGGAACCCGTGCGACTCGCAGTATCGCTGAAACGCTGCGACGTCCTCGGCATACTTGAGCACCTCGATGTCCGTCGGCGGCGACTGGTAAAACGGATGCCAGGAGATCATATCCACGTCCTTCGCCAGCGCCCGGACGACTTTCAGGGCTGGATGTTCCCGCTCCTGCCTGGCCCGCTCGTCATCGGACCAGGAATGCATCCGGTAGACAAAGCCGGCGATCGCCCCGAGCATGATTTTCGCGTTCGGCGCGACCTTGCGCAGAATTGGAATGGCCCGCTTCACGACCTCGATGTACTGTTCAGCGTTGACGTCGGCGCCCCAGTATCCAGGCGTGTTCCACTCGTTCCACACCTCGAAGATCTTGACGCGATCCTTGAAATGTTCCGCCATGAACCGAACGTACCGCTCCCACGCTTCCAGGGCCTCGGGCGTGGTCGGCGGAGCCGGGTTCTCCCAGTACCATTCCCACAATTGCGGTAATCGGCGCGCGGGGTCCTTCTGTGTGTAATGCCGGTTTCCGAATCCCAGGGCCAGCATGACATCCACGCCGTTTCGCACCAGATCGCTGATGGCCTCGTCGGCGACCGGGTCGATCTGGAGCTTCCCTTTCTCCTTTTCAACCCAGTGCCAGTTGATGACGTCGTCGTGGAACCCAAGCCGCACCCATTTGGCGCCAATATCATAGTTCATCGCCCAATACCAGGGGTATGCGTCCCGTTCCGTACCGAATCCGTGCATGGTGGAACTGGCTGTGGCGCCAGCGCCGTTGGTGACCAGGGCAACGTTGTTCCCACGCACGTCGCAGACTTCCACGTTGGCAATCGAGAATGAATGGCCCCAGTTTTCCACGCGGGGGAGTTTTCTGGCGATGACCCAGATCTGCTTGGCGGGTCGCGGATCAAAGGTGAACTCCGTGACGTTTGGCGTCGGGCCATCGAAGACGGTTTCCCAATGCTGCGCGTCACGACTGATTTTAATTGTCAACTCGCCCGCCATGGCCTTTCCTACTTCCATCGCGCCGGAATCCATCTGGGCCGAGCCGGGCACGTTCCTGGCTGGTCCGCCGGTACGCGTTCGGAGTACAATCTTGGAAACCGTCCGCTCCATGGCGAGATCGATCCGAATCCACACCGGTTCCGCGTCCGGTTGCGGATACGGGCCGCTGCACCAACACGTTTCGGGATTGCCGTCGATCAGGTTGACCGGTTCGAGCGGCATGTAATCGTTTGCCGACGTTCGCGGCATTCGGCCAATCGCCAAACCGATGTGGTTGCGCTCGATCTGTGAACTTTTCTTCAGTTTGAGTTTTGTGCAGGGTGAATTGTTCCCTTGCTGGATTCGTGTGTCGTCGGCAAGGTCCGGGCTCTGGGCCAGGACATCGGCAAAACCGAACGACAGAATGGGAATACCGCGGCATGACCCTCGGACGACCGGTGGGGGAAACAAGTTGCTTGCAGACTCCATGTGAATTTCCTTTTTATCGTGTCTGGGGATGTTATCTGTAGCGAATAGCCTTGAGGTAGTTATCGAAATCAGTCGGCAGGGGTTCCGGCGCCCTGTCAAGATTTGCCGACGCATAGTTGAGCATGTTTCTCAGTAGTCGTTCCGCCGCTGGGTATCGGCCGAGGTTCTCGCGGATCTTGAGCGTACTCAGAACGAAAAATCCTGCGCCAAGACGGTGAGCAGACACAAGCGTTCCGGACGCGTAGCCGAATGTCGGCTTGAGCGATCCCGCAATCGCCTCATCCTGGCCGTCATGTCCGGAATAGACGATATCGGGGATGATCTCACGGTGGAATGTGTAATCCATGATACCGCCCGCGGGCATGCCGTCGAAAACGGGGTGTTTCTTTGCCCAATCGTCTTTGCGGTAATAGCCGAATCCGCCATGGAGATCCGTCAATTCCCCCTTGGTCGCCAAGGCAAGCCATCCGACCCTGTTCAGCGATCGTGTGGCCACGGAATCTTCCGCCACGAGCCGATTCCGGGCGTCGTACACCCTCATGCGGGAAAAGCACGCGCCGGAAGGGGGGCAGCGATCGACGAACTCGATATCGATCTTTCCATCTCGCGAGTGTACGTCAAATCGGCGGAGAACGAGGTCAAACCAGCGTCCCTCGCGGCCAATGTTTTTCGGATCGGTCGTAATAAGCCACTCGGGTCCGTCCAGCAAAACGATCATGTCTGTCGCCTCTGGCTACTTGTTAACTGTTAACAATGTTGCGGAAGAAGATCATATACAGCCGCTCCGAAAAATGGAATAGGAATTTAAGACCCGCTCAGGAAATCTTCGCTGAAACATGGCTGTGCGTCCCCGGATAGCCATGTCTTGATCGGCATGCGAACGCCAAATTGCTTCGAAGCGTTGTTCTTCGACTGAATCCGGTGCTCAGGCAAACGGCTAATCGTGACTCTGCCTGCAAGCTGAAAGCTGACCGCTATTCTCAATTCCTTACGCTGTGAATCGGCGCCGGGATTCGTCCTCCGCGGGTAATCAAAGTCTGTTGCGGCTGTAGATTCTGAACCGCCAGAATCGGACTCTCTCCGAACAAGCCACCCCAACTTGCCATCTGCCCCGCCTTCTTGCCCGGAACCGGGATGATCCGCGCCGCCGTCGTCTTGCTGTTGATCACGCCGATCGCCAACTCGTCCGCGATCAGACTCGCCAGCGTCTCTACCGTCGTATCACCCGGTATGGGAACCATGTCCAAGCCTACGGAACAGATGCTTGTCACCGCCTCCAACTTCTCAATCCCCAGCGACCCATCGGCCACCGCGCCCGCCATCGCCGCGTCCTCCGCCACCGGAATAAAAGCGCCCGACAATCCGCCCACCGAACTCGATGCGAACAACCCACCCTTCTTCACCGCGTCCGTCAGCAGGGCGATCGCCGCCGTCGTGCCCGGGCTTCCGATCTTCGCCAATCCCATCACCTGCAGAATCTCGCCCACCGAATCGCCCACTCGTGGCGTCGGCGCCAGCGACAAATCCACGATCCCGAATTCCACGCCCAGTCTCGCCGCCACCTCCCGGCCGATCAGTTCGCCCACCCGCGTGATTCGAAACGCCGTCTCCTTGATCTGCTCCGCGATGTGTCCCAGATTCACCTCCGGATGAACCGCCAGCATCTGTTGCAGCCGACGCTTGATCACGCCGGGACCCGAAACGCCGATATTGATCACCGTCTCAGGCTCTCCAGGGCCCAGGAATCCCCCAGCCATGAATGGATTATCCTCCGGAATGTTCGCGAAAACGACCAACTTCGCCGCCCCGAACCCGTCGTTGTCCGACGTCAGTCCCGCCGCCTTCTTGATCGCCTGTGACACCAGCAAAATCGCGTCCACGTTGATCCCCGCGCGAGTCGATGCTGCGTTCACCGATGCGCAAATCCGCTCCGTGCCCGCCAAAACCTCTGGCAGCACGTTAAAGTACATCCGCTCGCCCTTCGTCATCCCTTTTTGGACGAGCGCCGTGAACCCGCCCAGCAAATCCACGCCCACCGCCTTGGCCGACTTGTCCAACTGCCTGGCAACCTGCAAATATGCCTGCTCGTGATGACCTTCCATAAGCCACGTGATTGGGCTGATCGCCAAACGCTTGTTGACGATCGGAATCCCGTACTTCTGCGAAATCTGGTCGCACACCTGTACCAACTGACCCGCCTTCGACATGATCTTGTTGTGTATCTTCTGGCACAGGTGGTTTACGTCGTATGACGCGCACTCCTGAAGGTTAATCCCCAGCGTCACGGTGCGTACGTCCAACTGCTCCTCCCGGAGCATACGGACAGTCGAAAGAATATCATCGGTTCGTAACATAGTCCCTGTTTCCTTATGGTGTTTGTTTTCCTGGGTGGCATGGCTACACGTCCCCGGGTAGACATGTCTTTAGTCGACTCATTCATCCTATTCAAAAAAATGAGCCGGCACCGTAATATCGTTCGTCGCCTTGAAAATATTCTCATGCTGAAGCGTCGCCGACAGACCCGTCTCACGGCTCAGGGCCTCGATGTCGATCTGAATCTGCGACGCGTTCATGGATGCCGGAACCGCCAGTTGCGTAATCAGCATGAAGTTGTCCGCGTCCGGCTTGTATGCGTACAGATCGATAATGTTGATCCCCTTGCCTGCCAGGTAGGCTGCGATCTGGCCGATGATCCCCGTCCGGTCCGGACCCGTCACGGTCAGCACAAAACAATCGGCGTTCGATACGACAGGCTCTTTCTCCGCCGCGGGCTCAAACGGCTTGACGCTGATCTCAAATTCGCCCTCCGCCCCGGCCGACTGAAGAAGTACCCGAATATCCTCAGCCGTGTGACTCTCCGGGAACGCGACGATCAGCGTCAACGCAAAGTAGTTCATCACCACGGTCTGGCTCATCCGCTCGATGTTCGCCTGGTGACCCGTCAGAACCGCCGTCACGTCACGCACAATACCAACCCGATCACGGCTCATCACCGCTACCACAAATCGCTTCGCCTGCACATGTTGTTGATGATGGTTTTCCATAATCGAAGATTATAGCTGTCCGACAGTACGTTCGCAAGTGGAGATTCAATATAATGAACAAAAATCCCGTTTATGAAACCCCCGCTCTCTGCCCGACCGGATAATTCTCTTGGTGGGGGACTATAGCTCCTCTCCCAGATAATGTCCTGATCCTCAGTCCCGAAAAAACGAAAGAGACATGATCTGCGTGAGGATCTCCAGCCATGTTCCTCCATGACCCTTGTTGCCCATACCCGTCTTCTGCTATATTGGTAATCTATACTGCACTGCAAAGCGGAGATATCATGAAAAAATTGCTGTTCGTGTGGTGCCTATGGGTGGCGATGGTGGCGGGCTGTAACTCACCAGCCCCCGACGGCGGTTCGGTGTGTCAGGCAGGGGCCCCCTGTGAGACTATGAGCCAGTCAGATGCCTACACATACTTCGTTCAATCCGTGCTGACCGAACAGGAGGTCGCACAGATCAGAAACACAAACCCAGACGTCCCTGGCGGAATATATGAACTGTTTGAAAAATGGTTCTACACCGGACAAAAGTAACCCGGCTGTGGCAGTCCGACCGCAACCCGGCGCAAAAAAAAATCGGGGCGGCGGGACTTGAACCCGCGACCTTCAGACCCCCAGTCTGACACGCTAGCCAAACTGCGCTACGCCCCGAGTTATTTACACTCGATTGAATAAGCCTAACGACCATACCACCGTTTGTCAAGGACGAGCGACCCAAATAATCTGCGACAAAACGAGACAGAATCAGGGCGGAAAAATGGCGAAGAAAGGAAGATGTTGCCGTCATGTCGCAACATCACCCCAAAAAACCAGTGAGAAAGCTCTCTCACTGATCCAAATAAGGTTTCTGCAACTCTCCCAAAGAGTTGTCTGGTACATGGCATACCATAGCGATAAGCTTTTATCCTGTCAATAGGGCTAGTGTAGGTTTATAAGTGCTTGAAAATAGTGCACTTAGTGATTAATGATAAAAAATGGACGCCCCGGAAGCACTAACTAAAGCAGATTCCTGATTCATCCGACATAGGATGTAGGATATTGGTGGGAATGCCGGTATTGTTTGTTGATAATATAATAGTCCTTGCCGTCAAAAGAATGGAACTTGCCTTTTGACGTACAGTGTATATCATTAATAAGGCCCTTAAGCGAGGACGACAACTTCACAGCAACGGTAACCAATCATATCCGTACTTAGACTCGCACGCTGACACGGGAAAGTTTCCCGAGTGAGCGTAGAGAAACGTGAAAGAGGTCATTAGAGAAAGCCTATGCCTCGAAGACGCGTACGGAAATCGCATTTAGGGCTTAGTTTCGATCATAGCCAACCCATCTATGATTGCGTTGTCGTGGATGTTAACACACAGCGAGATTTTCTCAGCACCGATGGCGTTCTTCCCGTCCACGATCGTCAGCCCGTCCTTGACCGTATCAAGCGTCTTATCGAATGGGCCAAGGGGCATCGGTTGCCCGTCATCTCTCTGGTTGATGTCCATCGTCCCAACGGAAATATGGTGCGTTCATCTCTCTTTCCCTGCATCGAAGGGACCTTGGGACAGCAGAAGATGCCCTTTACCCTGCTTCCAAAACGCTACACCCTCGAGCACGACAACAGCCCGGGCTTGCCCGATAATCTGCTCGAGAACTACCTCCAGATTATCATCCAGAAACGGACCAACGACGTCTTTACCAATCCCAAAGCCGATAGATTTTTCTCACGGGTCCAGTCCAAACGCTTCCTCGTCTTCGGCGTGGGAACCGAACGGGCCGTCAAAGCCCTCGTACTCGGACTGCTCAGCCGCGGACAGCATCCAATCGTCGTATCCGATGCCTGTGGATGCTGGGACGCCGACGCGGCCGAACTCGCCCTCCGGCAACTCCAGGCCAAGGGTACCATCTCCATCCCCACCGACGACGTCATTCACAATACTCCCGAAGATCTCCCCATGCCACAGATCGAAGTGAACCTCGACGCTGAATAACGGCCTTTGCCCATTTCGCCTCCCTCTGTACATCTCATCCCGTTCCGCATGACCCTATAAAGCGCTCGAATTGACAATGAGAAACAACCGGGTAAAATCCAGTATCTCCCTGTGGGATAAAGAATCTGGAATGGAGTCCCCGACTGATGAGGATTAGGTCACAATTCGGCCTGATTATTGGCGCATTCATTGCCCTTGTGTGCCTGACTTTCTCTCTGCTCGAGTACGCCTGGGATGAACGGATGTACTTGCGCAGGATCGACACGGACTTGTTCGCCGCCGCCAATTTCAACAAGGCCATGCTGCCCGATGATTATCATGACCGAATTACAGGTCCCAATTCTGTCTCAAAAGACGCCTTTGACCGGATCGTGGACCGCAACAACCGCTTGTGCAGGGAACTCAATCTGCAATACCTCTGGAGCGTTATGGTTGTGGACGGTAAAATCGTCTTCACCACCTCCACCTCACCTTCAAAAGACGTTCGCAAGCAGGACCATGCCAAGTTCTTCGAAGTCCATCGCGATCCCGCCTCCTTTTCCGGGGCCTTCGATTCGATGAAGGTCGACTACAGCTCATTCCATAATGAATGGGGGCACGGGCGGCAGGTCCTGGTCCCGTTTCGAGACAGCCACGGACGAAAATACTGCTTCGGTGCCAGCGTGAGCGTGGAGTCCGTCTACGCCCAACTCCGCCAAGGCTTGTTCGAGCGAATCCTGTTGAGCGGGGTGATTTTGGCTGCCGCTTGGGCGGTCACGTATTTCATCTCTCGCTCGCTTTCCAGGCCCATCGTCGAATTGACGGCTGTCGCCCACGATATCGCCATGGGAAACTACCAGAACACCCCCGGTGTCCGGGGACCCACCGAGATCAAGTCCCTGTCCCAGAGCCTGGACAATATGCGCCAGGCCATTCGTGAAAAAGTCGATGCCCTGAGAGAAAGCGAAAGTCGCTACCGGCGAATCGTCGAGACAGCCAACGAAGGGATCTGGGCTATTGATCAGCGATTCGTTACCACCTTCGTCAATCGCCGAATGGCCGAGATGCTGGGATACCAGGTCGCTCAGATGGTCGGTCAGCCGATTACGAATTTCATGTTTGAACGGGATATACCCGCTCACGAAGACCGGATGGCGGAGCGACAGCGGGGGATGAGCGGATTCTATGAACAGCGATTCCGTTGCAGCGACGGGTCAGAACGCTGGATGGTTGTCTCCGCGGCGCCGCTGACCGACCAGGATGGTCAATTCGCCGGATCCTTCGCCATGGTCACCGATATTACCGACCGCAAGCGGGCGGAAGAGAACGTCCGTGCCCTGAACGCCGAATTGGAAGACCGAGTCCGCCAACGCACCGCCGAGTTGGAGACCGCCAACAAAGAACTCGAAGCCTTCTCCTATTCCGTCTCACACGACCTGATCGCGCCCCTCCGCGGTATCGACGGCTTCAGCCGCTCCGTCCTCGAAAAATACGCCGACAAACTCGATGACCAGGGAAGAGACTGGCTCAACCGGATCCGGGCGGCCGCCCAGCGGATGGCCCAACTGATCGACGATCTCCTCAAACTCTCACGCCTTGCCCGAAGCGAATTACGCCGCTCACAGGTCGATCTGAGCGCAATGGTGGAGTCCATAGGGCGGGAACTTGCCGCGTCCGAACCCGAACGCAATGTGGAGTTCATTGTGGCTCCTGGGGTGCTGGTCGAGGCCGATCCGGACCTGATCCGTATCGCTATGGATAATCTCCTGCGAAATGCCTGGAAGTTCACCTCCAAACATCCCGCTGCTAGGATCGAATTCGGCACGCAAATGGGTAACGATAGTATGGTCTACTTCATACGCGACGATGGCGCGGGGTTCGACCAAGCCTATGCGGGACGTCTCTTCGGGGCCTTCCAACGACTCCACGGCGTCCGCGAGTTCGACGGAACGGGAATCGGTCTGGCTATCGTCCATCGCATCATCACCCGCCACAAAGGACGCGTCTGGGCCCAGGGCGAGGTCGAAAAGGGCGCCACCTTCTACTTCACCCTGCCTTGCTGAGGACAGTTGTGAAATTGTTTTATCTTCTTGACTGAAAACCGCTAACGGAGTATCTAAAAACCTCATATAATTAATAGTTCAGCCGATAATCTCTATATTGGGACGACATATTTCTTGGAGTAAGTCATGGCAAAACCGAAAGAGTTGGGTTCCGAACGAATGGAAAAACTGGTCAGCATGTGCAAACGCCGCGGGTTCATCTTCCCCGGCAGCGAAATATATGGTGGTCTGAACGGTTTCTGGGACTACGGGCCGCTCGGAGTCGAACTCAAACGCAACATTAAAGACGCATGGTGGAACGACATGGTCCGCGGACGGATCGACATGGTTGGTATCGACTGCGCTATCATCATGAACCCCAGGGTCTGGGTGGCCTCGGGACATGAAAGCGGATTTACCGATCCCATGGTCGACTGCAAGGACTGCGGCGCACGGCTTCGTGCCGACGATCTGGCTAACCCGTGCCCGAAGAATAAAAATAAGCTCCACAGCGAACTCGGACCCGAACACCTGACCCCGTCCCGACAGTTCAACATGATGTTCAAAACCTACGTCGGCGCCTTGGAAGAATCCAGCGCTCAGGCTTACTTGCGCCCCGAGACGGCTCAGGGTATCTTCGTCAATTTCAACAACATCCTCGAAACGTCGCGAAAAAAAATCCCCTTCGGTATCGCTCAGATCGGTAAATCGTTCCGGAACGAGATCAACCCCCGCAATTTCACCTTCCGGTCCCGCGAATTCGAACAGATGGAGATCGAATTCTTCGTCCATCCGTCCGAGGGCATGAAGTGGTACGAATACTGGCGACAAACGCGGTACCAGTGGTATCTGGACCTCGGTCTGTCCAGGGAACGCCTCCACCTGCGCGAACACGACAAGGAAGAACTCGCCCACTACGCCGCGGGTTGCTCCGATATCGAGTACGATTTCCCATTCGGCACCTCGGAACTCGAAGGAATCGCCAACCGTACCGATTTCGACCTCAAACGCCACATGGAATTCAGCGGCAAGGACCTGATGTACTTCGAAGATCAGACGCGTGAAAAATACATCCCCTACGTGGTCGAACCCTCCGCCGGTGTGGACCGAGGCGCCTTGGCGTTCCTCTGCGAAGCTTACAACGAAGAAGAGGTGAAGGGTGAAACGCGGGTCGTGATGAAGTTCCATCCCCGACTGGCCCCCATTAAGGCCGCCATTCTGCCCCTCGTGAATCGCGACGGCATGGACGAACGAGCCATGAAAATCTTCGACGTCATCCGCAGACGCTTCAATGCCTTCTACGACGACAAGGGCGCCATCGGCCGACGATATCGCCGTCAGGATGAAGCAGGCACCCCGTACTGCTTCACCGTCGACGGACAAACCATGCAGGACAACACGGTCACCGTGCGCGATCGCGACTCGATGGCCCAGGAACGCATCTCCGCCGACGCCATCGTCGACTACCTGCACGACAAACTGAATATCTGACTTGCTTCGTTCCGCTTGTTCGGATCATTGTTCAAAGGGCACGGTCAACCGTGCCCTTTGCTATTCCGTGTGACGCACGCCATCGAAGCGTGCGATGCTTCTTCTCTCGTAGGGACGCTGCTTGCTGCACCCTCTTCCTTATCAACCCCCCGCGCCATCGTCGTCCATAAACGTCTGGAAACCGGCCGAAATCAACGCCGTCGCGATCGTCGTCGTCCCCGACGCCAGACCATCCAGGATTGTCGCTTCGACCGCCGCGTCGCATCCGACCATCGTACCGCCCAGCAAACTCAGCAGGACCACCAACACACACATCATCCGCTTCATAACCAATCTCCAAAAAAAGGAAATCACTGATCGGAAGACCGATTCGCTCTGCCGGAAACGGAGAGGGCGATTATCGGTCCCGGCGGGTCACTTCCAACAACCAGCTTTCCTCTTTTAACCTAAAATACAAAAGGGAGAATGTCAAACCAGGCAACTTGCCCCGACTCTCCGCTTGCATTGGCCCGTCTTGTACCGCATGCGGCAGCACGCGTTCTTCTCTTCTATACGGGCGCGGCATGCCGTGCTCTCTTCCGCGTAGCACAAGCATTTCGCTTGTGATCGTCTCTCCTTATCTTTCTTAATCCTCCCGTATACGCCTTTGCATTCATCCTGGTGCGATGGCCCACGCCGGTGTATCGTCGCGGGGGGGCCGCCCCCTCATCCGCCGGTCGGACCCAACGATTCCGCGTCCTGACCATCACAAACCAAAGAACCGGTTTCCTTACCCCAGGGAACTTGATACAATTACCGTTCATACTTGAGCAAGGAAAAGGAGTGAAGTATGAAGGGAACGCGAAGAGACTTTTTCGGCCAGTCCGCCAGGATCATCGCATCGGGAATCATCGGATCCAGCGTCTTGGGCAAAGTGGCTCGGGGCCAGGATGATGATTCCGACGCCGGTGAGACCAAACCCACCAGCCAACCGGCGACCACTCAACCCTCCGTCGATTACCGCATCCTCGGGCGAACCGGCCTGAATGTTTCCACCGTGAGCCTCGGCTCCATCGGAGTTACCGAAAACGTCGTCCGATACGCCGTCGATCATGGAATCAATTTCATCCATACCTCGATCGACTACGGCAACGGAAAGGCCATCAGGGAAGTCGGCAAGGGGATCAAGGGAAAAGATCCCGCCAGATCGATGGTCGGACTCAAGGTCGTCTGGAGCTGGGTGCCCAAGGGCGATGGTACGCTCGACAAATCACTCCGACTCCTCGGCAGAGACTGTGTCGATGTCATCTTCTTCAATATCCACAACCACCCGGACAAGGTCGCCTCGCCCGAAGCCAGGGAAGCCTTCGAACGCTGGAAAAAGGCCGGCAAGGTCCGCTTCATGGGGCTGACCACGCACGCCGGAATGAAAGAGTGCATGGAAAGCGCCCTGGAAACCGGCTGGTACGACGTCCTCATGCCGCTCTATAATCTTCCCCTCCGCGAAGAACTTCTCGGCGTCTGTCAAAAGGCCCTCAAGAAGAATGTCGGTGTCGTCACCATGAAGACCAAGGCCTCGGAGTCCAACCCGGACCCCATTCCCGTTATTCTCAAGGACAAATGCATCACCACCGTCTGCAAGAGCATGCAGTCGTTCAGTGAAGTGAAGAAATACATCGAAGCCTCCAAACAGCAGGTCGCCGACGCCGATGCCCAGCGAATCATCCGCACGGCCTCGCTCAGCGCCGTGGGCCGTTGCCGGATGTGCGGTACCTGCACAGGGACCTGCAAAAACGGCCTGGCCGTCAACGATATCGTCCGCAGCGTCGACTACTACGTCGACACCATGGGCGACTACGAAACCGGACACGCCGTCTACCACGAAATCGAGGCCCGCTGCAACGCCGACCAGTGTCGCGATTGCGGTCAGTGTGAACTCGCCTGCCCCAACCGCGTACCTATCCGACACTACATCAAACGATCGAGGGAAATGTTTGCCTGATGGCACGAAACGTCCCAAAACGAGAGAATGTCACCTCCGCCATCCTCCTCGTGGCGTTAGGTCTCTTTGTCGCATCGATCGCACTGGAAGGCTTCTTCCGCCACTCGAAAGCTCAGGTCTCGCGCCCGGCCAAACCCTCCGCCGCGGCCTATCCTCTCCCGTCCGGTTGGACGTTGACCGGGAACTGGGAAGTGTATCCCAACGGACGGTTGTATGAGAAGATCGACGGCAGGGAGACGCTGTTCCAGCAATACGGCGTGGTGAAGATGGAATTCGCGAGCGTGGCAGGGAATGGGAAGCAATTCGATGTCTACATCTACCAGATGAACGACACCGACGCCGCCCTGGGTGTCTACCTCGCCCAGACGCCCTCGGAATTCTCCGAGATCGATATCGGCGCCGCCATGGCCGACCTTTCCGGAGGACAGATCCGCGCGTTTCAGGGCAAAACTTATCTCGAAATCCAACCGCAGGAGAAAAACACCGACAGCCGACTCACCAAAGACCTCGCCAAAAGCGTCCTTGCCGGAATCCCCAGGGAAAAAGCCGGTGCCGGGAGCATTTTGGACGCCCTGCCAAAATCCGGACGCGTCAAAGGATCGCTCGTTCTGAACAAGGACAATACGTATGGTCTAAAGTCCCTCAATAACGCCTTCTCTGCCTCCTACGACATCAACGGCCAATCCTTCGACTGCCTCGTCAAGAAGGCCCGCCCCAATGAGGGCGAAAAAGCACTCCGGAAGGTCCGCGACGAAATCAAAGAGTTCGACGGGCGAATCATTGAGTTCCAGCCAAACAAACTATCCGCCGACATGATGGGCAAAACGCTCATCGTGTTCCGCGACGGCGATATCCTTCGCGGAGCCTGCGGCGAGTCTCCCCCAGCCGAACTGGAAAAACTCCTGACTGCGTTGAGGAATCCGACAAATGCCGGAAAATGACAACAAACTCTCACGCCGCGATTTCTTGAAGGCGTCCGTGGCGGCCGGTGTGACCCTCGCCGGCGGCTGGTATTTTGTCGACCGCAATTCCGTCCCGCGAAAGGCAGCGTTGATCAAAGTCCCGACGTTTAACGTCGCGGGCACCAACGGGCGATTCGGCGTTGCTCGCGGCGTGGACCCATCTGCCATGGTTCGCGCCGCAGTCGATGCCGTTGGCGGCATGGGCCAATATGTCACAAAGGGCGATCGCGTCCTGCTGAAGGTCAACTGTGCCTTTGCCCGTCCCGAGTGGATGGGCGCGACGACCTCGCCCGATGTCGTCGCCGAGACGGTCAGACTCTGTCTCCAAGCCGGCGCCTCCGCAGTTCGCGTCACCGACAACCCCATCAGCGATGCCAAAAGCTGCTTCCTGAAATCCGGAATCACCCAAGCCGTCGAAAAAGCAGGCGGACAGGTCGTCCTGCCAAGACCCTCAGACTTCCACACTGTCGAGGTCAGTAAGAAGACAATCGGAAACTGGGAAGTCTACGTCGCGCCGCTGCAATGGTGCACCAAGCTCATCGGCATTCCGACCACCAAGACGCACAACCTTTGCGGTGCGTCCCTGAGCATGAAGAACTGGTACGGCTTCATCGGCGGATCGCGAAGCCGCTTTCATCAGGACATTCACCCGGTCATCACCGAGCTGGCCCAGTTCATCACGCCAACGCTCGTCATCCTCGACGCTACGCGATTGCTCGTTCGAAATGGTCCCACCGGCGGAAGCGCCCAGGACGTCGTTCCGGGTAACGCGGTCATCGCCTCCACCGATCAGGTCGCTCTTGACGCCTTCGGTGCCGAGTTGCTCGGCCTCGATCCAAAAGACATACCCTACATCGGCTTGGCCCAGTCGGCGGGACTCGGCAACGCTCAATACCGGAAACTCGCCGGGTACAAGGAGACCAAGGCATGACGTACCGGCGAACGCGATGGATTTACCAGGTGGTCTTCTTCGCCCTCTTTAGCTTCCTTCTGGGCGTGACAGTCGAAGGTCTGCTCGACCGTTACCCGGTTCAGCTCTTCCTCAATATGTCCCTGCTGTCCGGATTGACCACAATCCTCTCCCAGCACAATCTCGAGGGCGGAATGTTCCTCGGTGTGATCATCGCCGCGGCCACGCTCTTCCTCGGCCGGTTCTTCTGCGGGTGGATCTGCCCCATGGGCGCATGCCAGCATTTCGGCTCGTGGCTCTTTCGTCACCCGGACAAAAAGACCCGCTACGCCAAACACACCTTCTCCCGCACCCATATCTACAAGTACATCATTCTCATCGTGGTCCTGTTCGCGGCCGCATTCGGCCTTGTGCTCGCCGGCTGGTTCGACCCTATTTCGCTGATCACACGATTCGCCGTCACGGTCGTAACCCCGGTCATCAACCTCTTCACACACCGCGGAGTCTCGCAGACCTTCGCCTTCAACGTGACGATCCTTACCGGCGCGATCTTCCTCGCCGCCTTTGTGATGAACATCTTTCAGCCGCGGTTCTGGTGTCGAACCATCTGCCCGCTGGGCGCCTTGCTCTCGCTGTTCTCGTTCCGGCCGTACCTGCGCATGGTGCGGGACGACGAAAAATGCATCCACTGCGGCCTGTGCCGCGAGAATTGCCAGGGCGCCTGCGAAATCGACAAACAGCTCATCCCTTCGGCCTGCCTGGTGTGCATGAACTGCATCGATATCTGCCCCGTCCGGGCCATCGAGTTCAAGAACACGCCCTTTACCCCCATCGACACCAGGACTGCTGCGCCGCAACATGCCATGGAACTGTCCCGCAGGGACTTCGTCCTTTCAGGCATCTTCGCCGTAGGTACGCTCGGTATTCTGCGAAACGTCAAGAACATCCTCGGCCGAGGTTACGAAAAACGAATCCGCCCGCCCGGAGCGCTCGCCGAAGAGGATTTCCTCGCCCGATGCATCCGCTGCGGAGCGTGCATGAAGGCGTGTCCGACGAACGTCATTCAGCCAGCCAAAACCGAGACCGACGCCGAAGGGCTCTGGACGCCTGTCCTGAACATGGAAAGCGGCTACTGCGAGTACGATTGCACGCTGTGCTCGAACGTTTGTCCGACGGGTGCGATTCAGAAAATCACCGTGGCGGACAAACATGAGAAGGGCTTTGACAAGATCGGAACGGCTTACGTCGATCACAACCGCTGCCTGCCGTGGTCCTGCGGAAAAACCTGCCTCGTCTGCCAGGAAGTCTGCCCCGTGTCCCCAAAAGCGATATTCCACCAGAAACAGACCTTCATGACACGCGAGGGAAAGTCGATCGAACTCCTCGCTCCGGTGGTTGACCCCGTCCAATGCATCGGCTGCGGCGCCTGCCAGTTCAATTGTCCGGTCCAGGACCTGCCCGCGATTCGCGTGACAAGTATCGGCGAGTCTCGCTCACCGCAACGCAAGCTGACGCTCTGAAAATCGCTATTTGCTTCCCTTGCGGACGCTCTTTTTCAGTGCCTGATCAAGATCCGCGATAATATCACCCACTTCCTCCACCCCAACCGCCAGACGAATCAGTTCGTCCTTGATTCCCAAAGCATAGCGCTGTTCGCGGGTCAGGTTGTAGTAGCTCACGGTCGCGGGATGCGTGATCAGCGTCTCCACGCCGCCGAGGCTCGGGGCAATGAAACACAGTCTCAGACTGTCGAGAAACCGCTGGGCCGTCTTCAGTCCGCCCTTAATTTCAAAGGTGACCACGCCGCCGAACCCCGTCATCTGCGCCTTGGCGATCTTGTGGTGCGGATGGCTCTCCAGACCCGGATAGTAGACGCGTTGGATCGCCGGATGGGATTCCAGATGCTTCGCGACGGTCATCGCCGACTGATTCTGCAGGGCCATTCGCAACGGAAACGTCTTGAGACCTCGCAGCAGAAGATAGCAGCAGTGCGGATCGATCACACCGCCCATCGCCTTGTGCAGGTCGCGAATCTGATCGATCAGTTGCTTTCGTCCCAGCACAGAGCCAGCCAGGATATCGTTGTGACCGGCCAGGTACTTCGTGCAGCTGTGAATCACCAGGTCCACCCCGAACTCCAGCGGACGCTGGTTCATCGGCGTGGCGAACGTGCTGTCGATCAGCGTCAGAATGTTGTGTCTCTTCGCGATGGCATTGAGCCTGTTCAGATCGAAGATGTTCAGATACGGATTCGTCGGCGACTCGGAAATGATGAATTTGGTCTTCGGTCCGATCGCCCGATCCAGGGCCTCGTAATTCCCGAACGGAACGACCGTGCATTCCACGCCGAACCGCTGGATGTAGCAACTGCAGAACTCCAGCGTCTTCTTGTACGCGTCGTCGGTGATGACAATATGATCACCGCTGCGGACCAGGGCAAGGATCGTTGTCACTACCGCGCTCATGCCCGATCCGAAGACAACGCAGTCTTCCGCGCCCTCCAGATCGGCCAGACGCCGCTCGGCCACCTTCTCCGTCGGGTTGCCGTATCGACCATACTCGAAACGAAGCTTCCCTTTCTTCGTGTAGGCTTCGATTTCCTTGCTGTCTTTGAACACGTACGTCGATGTCTGGACGATCGGCGTGGTGATGGCGTCCGCGTACCGCTGTCGATCCTCACCGGCATGAATCGACCGCGTCGATAGACCCGAGAACTTCACGACGCCTGACTTCCGCTGTCTGCTCTTCATGATCAATCCTCTTCCACAGCCTCGCCAATCGCATCGATGATCGGCGAACAGCGTTTACTATGTTAACAATTATGTTCAATATACTACTCATCCTGTTCGCGAGGGTCAACCATTCACCCGGCCGACTTTGAGAATTTCGATCGCTCGTAATGTTGCGGATCACCCTGCGAAAATATGGTGGCACTTTTACATCAACGTGGAACGACGTGATGGCATGCAGAGCACCCGTCTCCGACGCCTTTACATCAACGTAAAACGACGTGATGGCGCATGATGACAAAATGGTGACATTGTGGGGGACATTGGGTGGATACGGGGGGGGGTATATTTACTGTGGGGTGGTGGGAAGTG
>CAZLZE010000041.1:0-18984 GCA_964563935.1 uncultured Phycisphaerae bacterium
TGGGCGGCTGATGGATTTCACATCCGCACAGCAATGTTTTCAGGGTGACCACGAAGCACGGGAGAGGAAAGAATGAATCAAGCCCAGGTTCATTGGAGGAAGAGTTTTCCTCCGCCATGGGAATCCACGAGCCGCCGGATACCGAACAAGCCCGGTCAGGGAACTGATACTTCCCTTTCCGGGCTGTTCTATTTTTACGCGGATACGGTAGCAGCCGTCGCTACGTGGCGGGTTTATCGGGTATTTTGGGCCAGTCGTGGGACTTAAGGTTGGGATCGAGATGGACAAGGTCGCGAGCGGTTCGGACGTGGATTTCCTGCTGAGGGAATGGGATTTCCAGGCCGTGCTTTCGGAAGGCCTTGTTAATGGCCGTGTTGAGTTCATGGCGAATGATGAGGGCCTTGTCGACGTTTGGGATGAAGGCCCGAAGTTCGAAATTGAGGGAGCTTTCGCCAAATCCGGTGAAAATAGCGGACGGCGCCGGGTCTCGCAAGACGTTGGGGTTGTCATAGGCGACTTCGAGGAGCAGGCGTTGCGCGAGTTCCGTATCGGATCCGTAGGCAATTCCAACGGGGATGATGAGTCTCAGTATGCGATCGGTAAGGGTCCAGTTGACGACGCGTCCGGTGATGAACTCCTTGTTGGGGACGATAAGTTCCTTTCGATCCCAATCGACGATGGTGGTAGCGCGGATTTGGATTCGGGTCACGGTTCCTGTGACGTCGCCGACGGTAACGACGTCGCCGACGCGCATGGGTCGTTCGAAGAGGATGATCAGACCCGAGACGAAGTTGGCGAAGATTTCCTGGAGTCCGAAGGAGAGTCCCACGGTCATGGCGGCGATGAGCCATTGAATGTCGGACCAGCCGTAGCCGACGGTTTTGAATGCGACCACGGACCCGATAACGACGATGACATATCGTGTGACCTTGGTAATGGCGAAGCGGAGGCCCATATCCACAGGCAAGCGAGGCAGAATGGTGATTTCAAGAAGTCCCGGGATATTTCTGCCGGCGACATAGGTCATGAAGAGGACGACAATGGCGAGGAACAGGTCGGTGAAGTTAAAGCCCCAGGGGTGGAGTTCCCGGAGAAAGGCAAAGGCAGGGAGTACATCGTTCCAGACCTGCCAGAGGGCGACGGCCACGATGAAGACGACGAAGGAATCGAGGAGTTTTCGGGTCTGCGCATTGATGGTGTGGACGTTCATACCCTTTTGCTCGGGGTCGTTCCGGGGACTTGCGTCGGAGGGCGATTGGTTTGGTTGAAGATTTTTGCCGGCGCGTCGGGCGGCAAGATGTCGATGCGTGATGAAGATCCACCGGAGCACCATTTCCCTGACGATGAGCATTCCGATGAGAATCCAGAGGGTGGCCAGCAATCGCCAGGCGAGAGCCAAGGCGGTGTAGTAATAACCGACAGCGGCCAGGGCGGCAAGAGCGACGGGTATTCCAATGGCGAACGGATACCAGACGTAATGCGTCCAGGTTCCCCACCCTTCCCATCGGTTCGAAAGACTCCGCTGGAGGGCATGTCGGATTGGGTCTAGAATACGCTGCATGAAGAGGGCGAAAGCAAGGAGGAGGACGATGAAGGCCATTCGGCCGAGCGAATCCCTGGCCTCTTCATAGCTTCCCCAGTTGAGGGCAGCGATGATAAAGGCGGCGGGGATCGCGACGGCCATGAGCCAGTAGAGATTGCGGCGGATAGTGAGGGAGTTCCGAAGGTCCCACCTGAACTGTCGTTCGGCGATTCCGTTGGGCAGACACATCTTGGCGGGAATTTCGAGGGTCAGAAGAATAACGGCAGCGGCATAGAGGCCACAGGCGACGGTTTTTGTGAAGTCGGAGCCATTGGGAACAGCAGCAAGCCGCCAGCCGAGGAAAGAGAGCACGCCGGGCCAGATAGCGGCCAGGAGAAGCGTCTGAACGAGCATCTTGAGGGTGTGTGCGAATGAGCCGGAATCGTGGTACAGAAAGGCGTGCCTGGCGCGATGGCGAAAGACAAGGAGCAAGGCAAGGACGGCGGCGGCTCCGAGATAGGGAAATGGATTTGCCCTGGCGTCGCCGACGAGCGTTTTGGTGACCTGGCGCCAACCATCGGGTCCAATTCCATCGGGATCGCAGAACCAGGAACATCCCTTCAGAGACGCCTGGATTATGCCGGAAGTGAACAAGAGTCCGGTGCTGGGAAACCAGAAGATGTGTTCATCGATGTAGTCTGCGATAACGCGAGTTTTTCGCGCGAGCGTCGTTTCCATGGTATCGAGGGCGAACAACTCATCGAAATAGGCGTTGTATTCCGTCAGAAGCGCCTGGCGATATTCGCAGGCGAGTTTGAGCTGCTCCTCGACGGCTTGCTGGATCTCGAGGTAGCGGGCAGTCCCGGGTTTTTCGTTGATTTGCCCCAGGATCTCCGCGAGACGTGCGTCGCGATCGGAATACCACTCCAGATCTTCCTGCAACTGGATGATCTGGGCTTGGGTGTCCTCGAGTTCGCGTTGACGGTTCTTGACCCGCCGGTCAAGTTCACGAAGGTCGGGAAGGCTGGCGCGTTCTCGGCGAAGCAGGATACTGATGGATTTGCTGACGCCGGCCTGATCGACCTTGGCCTTGATGCCCTTGCTTTTTTCGTTTCCGTCGAACCGGGCGGTCAATCGATCGAGGGATTTCTGTGCCTTGTCGCGTGCATCCTTCAAGGCGGCCATTTTGGCGACGGGGCCGTGGGGACTGTTTCTTCGCTCGGCGAGTTCAGCGTTGGCGAGTGCGAGTTGTCTGACTTCGGGACAGGCCTCGGCGGCCTTCTCGCGGGCCTCCTCTGCGGCGCGGGCGGCGTCGCTCTTTCTTCGGGCGTTGAGGATATTCTGCCAGGCATCGACATGTTTTTTCGCTTCGGCAAGGTCCCGTTCGGCGAGTTGGAGTTGGAGTTGATGGAGTTCCATCCTTGGCGTGAAGGAGATGCTGGCGTTTTCGAGGGCTGTCAGACGATTCTGCGCGGCGCGTCTCTGGGCACGAAGCAGCGTTCGGCGGGCGATTCGAAACTCGATCGTCTCATTAGCCGGTGAGGGCGCCTTCTGGAGGGACTTGATTTCATCGATTCGCTGTCTGGTTTCGGCGATTCTTCTGGGCAGTTCCTTGCGTCCATTCTCGGAGGGCGCGAGGTCCGAGTCGAGGTCGCGGAGTTTTTTTTCCGCGGTGGCCAGGTCGGCCAGGGCTTGGGCTAATTTTTCCTCCAGTTGGGCGGTGGTAGCCCGTTCCGGCAGGTCTGGAACCCGTTGAACCACGGGCTCGGCGAGTTTGTCCTTCGCGGCCTTGATGAGAATTGGGGCGACGTGACGTTGTTTTTCATAGTCTTCGGCGCGAGTGGCCCACAATTCGGCCTGTTGGATCTGCTCCAAGGCTTGATTGTAGATTTTGAGGAGTTCTTTTCGATCGGTATCGTTGATATCGGGGCTGAGTTCAACTCGCTTGATCTGCGCGTTGATGGCAGCGGTGGAGGCCTCAATACTGGCTGCTTCGGTGGTGGGTTTGCTGGTTTGGGTGGGCGCAGGGTCGCCCAGGACCAGGGGCGCAGGAGCGAAAACGAGCATCAGAAAGAAGGCCAGACTGAGGGTATGGAACCTTCTCGCCTCGAATTTTGGACCGGTCATCGCCATCTCCACACGAAAACCACAGAGAACCAAACACAACGCCTAATACACACCAGCCTTTATCCTGGCGTGTGATTGCGAGCCCCCGATCAGATCGGGGACAGACTCCTCAAGTTGCCTCTTCGCACCAGGAAGAAGGCAAGTGTGTACAATCCTATTCCCAGGGGCGTCAAGAATCCAGCAATATCGACAGGAATAGGGACAGAGCACCCACCACCGGGCCATCGCCCCCGAAGCAATGAGAGTCATAGGAAATCAGGGCGAAATTTTTGGAAAATGGGGGCAAAACCTCTATAATTCCAGCGAAGGAGCCGAATGCATGCTTGTATGTCGTATTTTCGCGGAAGTTGTCCTTGGGCTGAGCATTGGACAAGTTGCGCCGAATGCGCCATGGTTTCAGGACATCCCGAGCTACGTGACTGACGACTGGGGCAAATCGGTGACCCATCCGGACGTCGTGAGATTCGACACGGCGTGGAACGGGTGGAAATACTGGATCGTCTATACTCCCTACCCAATGGACCTGTATGAGAATCCCTCCATCGCGGTAAGCAGGGACGGTGCAAATTGGGAGGTTCCCCAAGGCCTGACGAACCCGATCGTCGAGGGTCCAGGTCCGGAACGAACGAACTTCCACCACAACTGCGACCCCGACATGGTCTATGATGGCGACAGGAATCTGCTGCGAGTGTATTTCAATCGCACGTACAACGACGATTACGCGGAGATCATGTCCGTCGAGAGCACGGACGGGGTCCACTGGACCGCCCCGCAGAAGCTGTTCGGAATGTCGCCGAATCCGCTGTCACCGACGGTGGTGAGAGTCAATGGGACGTGGTACATGTGGTACACGAATTCAGGGCAATTGCAGCGGAGGCAGTCGGCGGACGGGGTGACGTGGTCGGAGCCGGAGAACACCAATACCTGGTTGCCGAGCGAGAAATCGCCGTGGCATCAGGACGTGATTTACGTGGACAGTGTGAGCGAGTATTGGATGGCGATGACGACGCATCCTGATTTCACGGTGTATTTTCTGCGGAGCAAGGACGGGTTGGTCTGGGACACGCTGCTGGAACCGTTGATCGGTCCGGGGATCCCCGGGGCTTGGGACGGCGACCACCCGTATCGGGCAAGCCTGTTTTGGGACAAGGTCGAATCCCGGCTGAGGATATGGTATTCGGCCTGGGGCGAGAGCCCGCTCCAGGGCGAGAAGAAGATCGGATATACCGAGGTATCGACTCATAAGGTATTGGATGGGAGTTTCGTGTCCGCGGACGGTAATATCGATGGTTTGATTGTGGCGGACCCGGTGTTCATGGAAGTCGTGGGCGAAGGAGGAACGAGGACGGCGGCTGTGACGTGCGGGAACGGAGTCGGGCAGTGGTCGGCGAAGGTGACGGAGGGCGGCGAATGGCTGACGATCTTGTCGGACAGTGAGGGGACGGGAAACGGTCAGATCATAATTCAGTGTGGCGCCAACGCCGGAATCGGCGGGCGCACGGGGAAGATTTCCATCGAGTCGGGCGAAGCGGAGAACTCGCCGGTGGAAGTCGAGATTCACCAGTCATGGAACCCATGTGCGGTCAGCCCCCTGCTCGTGAGTGTGCTGCCGGGATTCGGGTTCGGATTTGGCCTGCTGCGAGGGTCGCGTGATGAGTGACGGGTCGAAGCGGTACAGTTATGAGTATCCTCGCCCAGCCGTCACCGTGGACGTTATGTGCCTACGGGCCGACGATCACGATCTGGAAATCCTGCTGATTGAGCGAAAGAGTGATCCCTTTAGAGGCTCTTGGGCGTTGCCGGGGGGATTTGTGGATATCGACGAGGACCTCGAGCCTGCGGCGCGTCGGGAACTGGCGGAGGAGACGGGATTGGCGGCGGGTCCGATGCGGCAGTTTGGAACGTTCGGTCGGCCAGACCGCGACCCGCGTGGCCGAACGATTTCTGTTGCTTTTTTGACGTGGTTTCGGGATAAAGGATCGACGTTGCGGATTGGGGCCGCGGATGACGCCACCGACGCGAAGTGGTTCTCGATCCAGCATCTGCCGGACCTGGCATTCGACCACCGCGAGATCATCACCCGAGGCTTGGAATCAGCGAGGCAGTGGCGCCGGCTTGGTGAATTAGCAGGATTGGAGCATGCGGAATTTTGACAATCGTTACGTGGAACTCCCGGAGGCGGACGTTGCTTCGCGGATCGCGGATCACAAGCGTCGCTTCGGTACGGAGCTGGTCATTCTCGCCCATCATTATCAGCCGGAAGAGACATTCCGGTTTGCGGATTTCACGGGCGACTCTCTGAAGCTTTCCCAGGCGGCGGCGGAGCGTCGGTCGGCGAAATACATTGTATTTTGCGGTGTGCATTTCATGGCGGAAGTGGCGAGGATGCTGTGTGGACGGGAGCAGCGGGTAATTCTTCCGGACCCGACGGCCGGGTGCTCGATGGCGGATATGGCGACGGTGGAACAGGTTCAGGCGTGCTGGACGAGGCTTGAGCGATTGGCGTCGGGCAAAAAGATCGTACCGATCACGTACATTAATTCCTCGGCGTCGATCAAGGCGTTTTGCGGGCGTCACGACGGAGCGATCTGCACGAGCGGGAACGCGGGAAAGATCGTGCCGTGGGCAATGCAGCACGGCGACCTTGTACTATTTCTGCCGGATCAGCATTTGGGACGAAACACGGGCTATGCGCTGGGTTTGAGGCTGGATCAGATGGTGGTGGACGATCCCGAGCGGGAGAGATTGGACTCGCTGGTCCGAATGATCCTCTGGCCGGGGTATTGCAACGTACATATGGTGTTCACGGTTGAGGACGTTCAGCGATCGCGTCGGGAATATCCTGATGCGAGGATCATCGTGCATCCGGAATGCCGATTTGAGGTTGTCCGGGAAGCGGACGAGTCGGGAAGCACGGAGTACATGCTCAAGCGGGTCCGGGAATCGGCGGAAGGCAGCGTCTGGGTCATCGGAACGGAAAAGGCGATGGTCGACCGGTTGAAGGACGAACTTGCGGGACGCAACTCGATTTTCCATTTGTCGCGGGGCGAGACCGCGTGCCCGACCATGAAGCTCTGCACCGCCAGACGGCTGTTGTGGGTGCTGGACAACCTGGCGGAGGGAGAGGTGGTCAACGAGATTTTCGTGGACGATGAGGTCGCGAGGGAATCGCAGGTGGCGTTGGAGCGGATGCTGCAAATCAGGTAACCGACGGGAAGAGACGAGGAATATGGTTGGGTCACTAAGCACACGACGAATTCGGGCGATCATCATTCGCGAGTTCAACGAGATCATTCGGGACCCGCTGTACATGGCGTTGTCGATGCTGGTTCCCCCGTTCATCATGGTGATTTTCGGGTTCGGTCTGGCGTTGGATGTGGAACACCTGCCCCTGGGCATCTACGATCGCGACCGGACGCGTCTGAGTCGGGAATACGTCAACGCCTTCATACAGTCGGAGAGCTTCACGCAGGTCGAGGAGTATCAGGACGAGGAATTGATGAGCGAACACCTCCGGGCGTCCAAGCTGCGGACGGCGTTGATCATTCCCAAGGGATTCGAGCACGATATTCAGAAGGGAAAGACGACGGAGGTAGGAATCTGGATCGACGGGACGATCCCCATGCGTGCGGAAATCGCGCGAGGGTTCGCGATCGGGGTTCACTCCCAGTTCATGGCGCGGATACCCGAGCTATTGCCCCAGATGGCGCGATTGATCAAGCCCACCGCCAACGTCAACATCGTGTCGCGTGTCCTGTTCAATCCGGAATTGCGGAGCGCGAATTTCGTCGTGCCGGGACTGATCGCGACCGTCCTGATGTTCTACCCGGCCCTGCTGACGACGCTGAGTATCGTTCGGGAGAAGGAGTCGCAGTCGATTCTGGCGCTGTATTGCTCGCCGATCACGCGAACGGAACTGCTTCTGGGCAAACTGGTCCCGTACCTGTTGATCTCGATGGTGAATTTCGTGATGTCATTCCTGCTGGCGTTGTGGTTGTTCAGGGTACCGTTCCAGGGAAGCTGGTCGCTGCTGGCGTTTTCATCGGTACTGTACGTGTTTTCGACCTGTGCGTTGGGGATGACCATCTCGGTCGTGGTGAGTACGCAGGTGTCGGCGATCCTGGTGACCATGGTGGTGACGATCCTGCCGTCATTCCTCTACTCGGGCTTTTTCACGCCCCTGTCGGCTTCGAGTTGGTCGATGTGGATGATGGGGCGGTTCATTCCCACCACCTATTATCTGGACATTCTCCGCGGTCTGTTTTTGAAGGGCACGGGATGGGACATCCACTGGCCCGCCCTCCTGGCGTTGCTCGTTTACGCCGGGGTGTTGTACACGATCGCGTTCAAGACATTCAAGAAGAGGTTGAATTAGCGTATGCGCACGCTCGCCCTGGTTCGCAAAGAATTTCTGCAGTTCTGGCGGGACCCCGCACTGGTCGCGGTGGTCCTGTGGTGTTTTTCCATGGACATTTATCTGTGCGCGAAGGGATTTTCGCTGGAGATCAGGAATTATCCGGTGGCGATTCTGAACCGGGACGGATCGCCGACGAGCGAAAACCTGGTCAACTATCTGCACGCCCCGGAGTACCGGGTGGTTGAGAACATCTCGACGGACGCGGAGTACGACCGGCTTCTCTCAACCGGGCAGGCGCTGATGGTTCTGGAGATTCCAAAGGATTTCACGAAGCGTCTGGCGCGTGGCGAGAAGTCGGACGTGATGGTTTCGATCGACGGGACGAACTCGAATTCGGCGGCCCTGGCCATGGCGAACATCCAGGCGATTTTCGCGGGGGCGAAGGTGAAGTTTTTGGACAAGCCTCAGCCGAAGTATCTGCCGACGGAACTCATTTCGTTCCGGCCGAGATTATGGTTCAACCCGAATCTGGAAAGCTCGTGGTTCGTGGCATTTTCCGAAATGTGCAGCGAAATCACGATGGTGGCGATTCTCCTTCCCGCGGCGGCGTTGGTGCGTGAGAAGGAATACGGGACGGTGGAGCAACTGCTGGTGAGCCCGCTCAAGCCGTGGCAGGTAATGTTATCGAAGATCATCCCGATGATCATCCTGGTCCTTGTGTTCACGACGATCTGCCTGTACGCGATCCTCGGGCCGGCGTTCGATTTCTATCCCCTCGGGTCGCTGGCGCTGTTTCTGGCGGCGACGGCGGTTTACGTGGGCGCGTGTGCGGGACTGGGAATGCTCCTGGCGACGGTGGCGAAGAATTTGTCGCAGGTGCTGCTGATGCTGCTGACGGCGATGGTACCCATCATGTTCCTTTCGGGGACGTGGTCGCCCCCCGAGGCGATGCCTCCGATCGTTCGGTGGTTCACGAAAGTGTCCCCCCTCTCGTATTACCTGGAAATCGGGTACGGGGTATTCTTCAAGGGGTGGGCGATGAACCAGGGGACGGAATACCTTGGCAAACTCGTCCTCTTCAGCGGCGGGCTGTTCGCGATCGGAAGCGCGCGGATCAGTCGGCAGTTGGGGTAAGGAGAAGGGACACGCAACGCACGAATAGAGACGAATGCCGCAAATACGAGAAGGCCAAAAAAGCAGTGGAAATGAGTTCGTCGGGGGAGTATTCGTATTATTTTCAAAAGATAGAGACGGCGGGTTCATGACCCGCCCCAGTGAGAGAATGAAAGGTGGCGTGTGATGGAACTGCAGGTTGCGGAACGGCTGAGGAAACTCCCTCCCTATTTGTTTGCGGATTTGCGGCGCAAGATCGCGGCGGCGCGTGAAAAGGGCGTGAAGGTGATCTCGTTGGGAATCGGTGACCCGGACATGCCGACGCCGGACCCGGTGATCGACGAACTCGTCCGGGCTGTGCGTGATCCGAACGATGCGAACCGTCACCGTTACGGATGCGACGTTCCGGTAGCGGAGTTTCCGGAAGCGGTGAAGGAGTTCTACAAACGGCGTTACGGAGTCACTCTGGCGTCGGATCAGATTATCACGACGAACGGGAGCAAGGACGCGATCGCGCAGTTCCCGATGGGGTTCATGAATCCGGGCGATCTGGGAATCGCCCCCTGCCCGGGTTATCCGACGTACAATATCGGGCACGTGTTCGCCGGGGCCTATACGTACCTGATCCCCCTGCTGCGGGAGAACAATTTTCTGGTGGACTTTGACGCGATTCCGCAGGACGTTTGCCGGTTGGCGAAGGTTCTGTGGATCAACTACCCGAACAATCCGACCACGGCGACGGCGGATCTGGACTTTTTTACCCGGGCGGTGGAGTTCGGGCGCAAACACAACATTCTGATCGCTCACGACAGCGCGTATAGCGAGAACACCTACGACGGGTACAAGGCGCCGAGCATCATGCAGGTGCCTGGCGCGGACGAGGTCGCGGTGGAGTTTTTCTCGCTGTCGAAGGCGTTCAACATGACGGGCTGGCGGGCAGGGAGCGTGGTGGGCAATCGCTCTGCCATCAAGGCTCTTCAGGCGGTGAAGGACAATACCGACAACGGCTCGCTTCGGGCGATTCAGTTCGCGGCGGCCAAGGCGTTGAACATGGCGGAGCAGTTGTTCCCGCCCATCAACGCGGTGTATCAGAAACGGCGGGACCTGGTGATCGACACGCTGAACAAGAATGGCTGGTCGATCGAAAAGCCGAAGGCGACAATTTATGTGTGGGCGCGTGTTCCGGACAAGTACAACGGGTCCAGCGGCACGTTCGCGACGGAACTGTTGGAGAAGACGGGCGTCGTGGTCACGCCGGGTCTGGGCTACGGTCAGTGGGGCGAAGGATATTTCCGAATCTCGCTGACGTATCCGGACAACGTGCTGAAAGAAGCGATGGAACGGATCGTCGGCAATCGACTGTAAGAAGAGAGAACCTGCCCGCAGGAACGCCTCACGGTCGGGATTCTCGGACGTGCCCAGATCCGATTCCGCAGACGGGAAAATTGCCGCAAAACTCAGGATGTGCCTGAAACAGCCGATCTATATAAAGCAGCGTTTTGTTTGTGGAGAAGGTATTTGGATGAAGGCGCATCGGCCGATAATATCCCTGCAAGAAGCCGCGGAACAAGGGGACCTGGAGCAGGTGAAAGCACTCCTCCAGGAGGGGTCCGATATTAACGCGAAGGATCGGGATAAGATGACGGCGTTGCACCACGCCGTATTCAACGGACACCTCGAGGTGATCGAAGCGTTGATCGACCACGGGGCGAATATCAATATCCCAGGTCAGGAAGGCGGGGTATCTCCGCTTCATCTGGCGGCGGCCAGGGGGCACAAAGCGGTTGTCAAATTGCTGCTGAGCAAAGGGGCCGACATCAAGGCCCAGGACATTTACGGTTACGGACCGCTCCACTACGCCAAAAGCTTCCGGCAGTATGAGGTCATGGAAATCCTGGTCCGGCACGACAGCAGAGAGTAGGGTATGAGAGGCATTGGGCAGGTAGGCAGATAGTGCAGGAAAATAAAGAACGGGCGAACGCCATGTTCGCCCGTTTTATTTTATGGACATATCAGGACAGGGTCTCGTGCTCCGAGGAGACAACGTTGCCCTTGTCATCGACGAGGTTGAAGTAGTGGGTCGTTATTCCCGGGGGCAGGTCAGCCGAGGCGGTGTTGGTTTTCAGGTCGAGCTGGGCGGCGAGAGTCTCCCAGTTTCGATCGGGCCAGTTTCCGCTGTCCCGGGTGAAGTTCAGTTCAGCGCGAGCGACGGGAGTCTTGGTGGTGAAGGCGACCCGGACATGATTGCCCTCTCGAATCGGCAGGCCGACAGTGGGCAAGGGAGCGGTTCCTTTCAGGATATGATCGGCGAAGACCTGAATTTCCTGCGGATTCTCACCTTCGGGATGGCCATGGGGCATGCGAACGCGGATACATAGAGTTCGTGGTCCGGCGGGCAGTTGATAGGATCGTTTCAAAGCGCCCAGGTGGTAGTATATGTCGTTCGTTCCGCTGACCCAAAGCATGGGCATTTGCGAAGCGGGCAGATATTGTGCGGGGTCCCAGAGCGCGAGCCACTTATCGGCGCGAGCTTTCCCCATATCGCTGAAAATGGAGGCCCAGCCGGATTTGTCATGCAGAAACCCGCAGCCATAGACCGGCGCGGCGAATTGGAAACGATGATCGACGCCCGCGGTAATACACGTCAGATAGCCGCCCCAGGAAATACCGGTAACACCGATGCGATCGCAATCGACTTCGGGGAACGAGCGGATGAGCGTATGCGCGAGAATGACGTCGGCGACGGCGTGGAAAGGCCATTGGTCTTCGATGGGCCAATCGATGTGATCAAAATCGCCCCACCCGGCGGGTCCACCCAAATCGTGGCGAGGACGATTGGCGTGTTCGCCGCCGGCAGTGCATCCGCAGGTATCCATGGCAATCGCAACGTAACCTCGCTCGTTCCACATACGAACCCAATGCGCAAAGGCCGTCCCCCCGCCGCCGTGGACAAGGACCATGGCGGGAAGTTTCTTGCCCGTCGCGTTCTTCGGAACGCCATACCAGGCAAAGACGCGGGTCGGCTTGCCCTGCCAGGGCAGACCGTCGTAGAAAAGCGCCTTTACGCCCGGTTCCTCAAAACCGGGAGCGGGATAGGTCTTGGGAGGATTGGTAAAAACCGTTTTGGGCCAGGAGACAGGGTTCATGGATTTCCTTTGGGATAAAACATCGAATACAACCGGTTCATTTCTTATACCATGCCCAGCAGTCGTCGGTTTCGCAGAGGGCGACGGAATCGACGATCACGCCGCTTTCCGCCAGGAACATGGACATCTGATCGTGAATGTATCTGGCGACAAGTTCGGTGGTGGGGCTTTGCCCGATGGCGGGAATTGCATTGAGGTCCCGGCCTTCCAGCTTGCCCAGGACCGTCGCCAACACTTTTCGGGCAAGATGAAAATCGACGACCATGTGGTACTTGTTGAGACGTTCGCGGGTGAGAAAGACGCGAAGCCGCCACTGGTGGCTGTGAGGCTGTTCCCACTGACCACCGGGAACCTCCACGGCGTGCGTCGCACTGAACTTTTCCTGGATCTCAACGAGATACATTTTTCTTACCCGCTCGTTTCGTCAATATGTCCGTAATCAACCGTCGGAACTGCAGACAACTCAGCCGGGCGTTCACCTCGGTTTGGGTGTCCGCGACATCATCGATAATGAACATGTGATACCCCTGAACGGAGGGGTAATGCAAGAAAGATTTCAGGTCCGCCACCTGCTCGGGGGGCAGATAAGCGGCGGGAAAGTTGGCGGAGTTTTGTTCGAGCATCTTTTTCAAATTCGGCCAGTCTTCGGGCGGATTGAGATTGAGCAGCATCACCTGCACACCGTAGCGATAGTAATGCTTCTGCACCTCGATAAGGCATCGCACCGTCGCCTCGTCACCGCTCTCGCCGTACCCGACAAGATAGAGAACCGTCAACTGGTCGGCCAATTGCGTAAATGTGTCCCGAAGCTGAGTGAATTGCAGTACGATTGGATCCGGAGGGTAGATGAACATGGTCTGCAGGACTTCCTCCGGTGGCGAGGGGCGATCGCTCTGATCCGCGTTCCTCACCGGCGCGGTTTCGCATGCCGGAACAATCAAGGCGAAGGCCAAAGCAAGGAGGACACATTTTTCAGGACGATTTTTTCTGGCCATAGGTCGTATGATATCGGCTGAACCACTTATCCACTTCCTCGATCGGGAGTGAAACGGGCAGGCCCATCTGGAGGGCGTAGAAAACGGTTTTTGCAACGTCTTCGACCATCACGGCGGCCTTGACGGCCCGGTGGACGGTTTCGGCGAACGTGAATACGCCGTGATGACCAAGAAGGATCGCGGGGCATCGGGAATTGCGGTATTTCAGGATGGCTTCGCCGATGTGGTTGCCCTGGTTATCGACATAGGGCGTACAGGGGACCTCGGCGCCGAATTCATCGGCGATGGCGGTCAGGCAGCAGGGAATGGCTCGCTCGATCGCGGCGAAGGCGGTGGCGAAGTTGCTGTGGGTGTGGATCACGCTGTTGACTTCGGGCAGATGCTTGTAGAGATACAGATGATGCGGAAGATCGACGCTGGGCTTGCAGTCGCCGGCGACACAGTTTCCATCGAGATCGACCACGACAAGTTTTTCGGGCGTCAACTGATCGTAGTCGACACCGCTGGGCTTGATCGCGACCAATCCCGTATCCGGGTCGCGTCCGCTGACGTTGCCGGAGGTGCTGGTGACGAGTCCCTCGCTACGGAGGGCTTTGTTGGCTTGGCACACTTCATCGAGAAGCGTTTTTGGGAATTTCGACATATTCATCCTTCACTCGAAAAAATCGGCGGCCCATCCATTCTAGTGTTGGTAAATATCCCAGCCGAGGTATGTCGTGAGGGCGTCGACGACGCCGTTGGCGACATAGGACTTGTTGACGGCCACGTGATGCTCGTAACCGCCCTGGCAGATGTAATGCAGCAGGTCCTGCAGGGCGTCGATGCGAACCACACCAGCCCCGCCGAACGTGTTGAGTGGATCGTCGGTAAACTCGCCCTCGCCGGCGTAGCCGCTGATCGTACCGTTGAAATCGTCGGTACTCAGGCGCAGGAACGTCATGGGTCCGGGCGTGATCTTTCCGACCACCGTTCCGTAGGTGTTGTTCTTCCCGACGGACCCGGCGATGATATCCTGGTAGCCCATCTCCGCCTTTGCGAAGAAACTCAGGGGCAGATTGCTGCAATGGAACATCACAGCCCGATCGGGGTCGTCGCCGTAGTTGTTGTTCCAGTCGAGAAGCGCCGAGGGCGTTCCCGACGCGGACTGCAGGGCGTACATGGCGATCGCGCCGGGAATGTCGACTTCGCAGGCGGCGGGGATCAGGGCGTTTGAAAGCAGGCTCATGACCGTGCAAGGCACCACGCCGTAGAACTCCTCCATCGCGGTCCAGCACTGGAGGGCGAGGGCGGAAATCTCGTTGGCGACGATCCAATCCTCGAGCACGACCGCGAGGCGGGCCATCTTGTCCAGGGCGGGCTTGGGCGTGTGCGGGCACGGAATATATTGGTCCAGAACTTTGAGTTTGGTCTTGATCCGGGAGTCGGAAGATTTCATCCGATCGGCCCGGCTGATGACTTCGGACAGGTCCCACGTTTCGACGGAGATGCCGGAGTCCTGGAAGAGTTTTTCGCTGAATCGGCAGGTGTTGAAGGCGCCGGGGCGGGCGCCGACGGCGCCGATGCGGGCGTTTTTAAGGGCTCGCAGAACGCGGCAGGCGATACCGAAATCCGTCAGGTCCTGCAGAAAGAGCTGCGATTCGGGGTTATCGGTGTGGCGGGAGGTCAGGCTGAAGGGAATGCCGTACTGGTTGAGGTTGTTGCAGACGGACATCTTCCCGCAGAACGAATCGCGGCGATTTCGGATGGACATTTTGTCGAGTTCGTCGCTGAACGCATGGATGAGCACGGGAACCTTAAGCTCGGAGAGCTTGATACTCTCTGCCACGCCTTTTTCATCGCCAAAATTGGGGAGCGTCACCACAATGCCGGCGATCTTGTCGCGGTTCTTGTTGAACAAGTCTGCGCATTTCCTGGCGTCGTCGTAGGTTTCCACCGACCCGAATTTCGTCTGCTTCGGATCCAGGCAGACCACGTTGAACCCCTCGTCCTTCAGCCGCTTGATCATGGTCTCCCGCCCGTCGCGAGCGAGATCATCGGGGAAGAATCCGCGGTTGCCGACAATCAGACCTAGCGTCAGTTTTTCCAAACGGGGCATGGTTTCTCCTTGTTTCTGCTGTTTGAATATGATTTTACCAGAGGCCGGGCAAAGGGGCCAGCGAATTTTGCCGAACCCGGCGGTCCCTGCTTGTTCCGCGTGCGATCAGCTTCTATAATGGGTCCATGCCCGATGATATCATGAACGTGGATCTTGGTGTGGTGTTTGACTACCTGCGACGGCGGATTGGAGCCATCGCGGTCGTCTCCCTGATCGTCGCCGGAATTACATACGGATATCTCAAGACGCATCCGACCTATGAAGCCAAGGCGATCCTGATCCTGCAGGCCCCTAACCATAATCGCCCTGCCGTTCCCTTCGCCCCGGACGATCTTCAGGAACTGGCAACATCCCCTCAGGTGACGGCGGAAACCAGAAAAGCCTTTCTGGCCGGGACGGGAAGACCGACGGATCAGACCCTCCCTTGCCCGCAGACAAGCCTTTTGGCTGGGAAAAAGCTGATGCTCTCGGCGCGAGGTCCCGATCCCAAAGCCGCAGCCGACTACGTGAACCTGTGGATCGAAAAGCTGACGCGGGAATATGATCGCACGCTCGATGCCGGGTCAAAGACCTCGACGCCAGCCGCGCCGACCACCAAACCGGTCGCCTACGCTATCAAACCCCTGCTCTTGCCGAGCGAGCCGGGCAAGCCGCTGTTTGGGCCCACGCGATACGCGGTGGCGGGGTTTGTCCTGAGCTTCGGACTGCTTTCCGTGGTGGTTCTTCTGATCGGGGCGTATACGCAGAACAAGCGGAACACAGCTGCCCCCGGACAGGATTCATAATACGCGGACTATCCAAGCGTGAAGAAGAACGTTGCGCCCTTTTCGACGGCCGATTCCGCCCAGATCTTTCCCCCATGGCGATGGATGATCCGCTGAACGATGGCCAAGCCGATGCCCGTCCCCTCGAACTCGGTGGTACTGTGCATCCGCTGAAAAGCCGTGAACAATTTGGCTGCGTGATCACCGTCGAATCCTGCCCCGTCGTCACGAACGAAGTAGACGGTCTGCTCGTCCTTCTTCACGCTTCCAAACTCGATCCGGGCCGTCGCATGCTTGCTCGTGTACTTCCAGGCATTGCCCAGAAGGTTCTCCAGAACGATCCGAATAAGATTGGGATCGGCCTTGGCGGTTACATCAGGTTGAATGACAAATTCCACGCTTCGCTCCGGTTGCAGCGTCTGAATCTGTGCGGCAATTTCGTGAGCCAAGGCGCTCAGGTCAACGGAACGACGGGTCATCTCCGCCCGTGAGACGCGTGACAGCCGGAGCAGGTCGTCAATCAATTGCCCCATGCGCTGGGCGGCGGACCGGACACGGGCAAGGTAGTCTCTGCACGTATCGTCCAGTCCCTCGGCACATGTTTCCAGTACAATCTGGCTGAATCCGTCGATGGCCCGCAACGGAGCCCGTAAATCGTGAGAAACGGAATAGGAGAACGCCTCCAACTCCTTGTTGGCGGTCTCCAACTGGGCCGTACGCTCCTTCACCCGCAACTCCAGGGCTTCGTTCAGAATCAGAATAGCCTCCTCCGCCCGCTTGCGCTCGGTGATATCGCGAACGAACGCGCAAAGGAACTCCGCTCCTTCGTACTCAATAAGGCTCGCCGTGACCTCCACCGGGATCAGATGCCCGTCTTTGGCGATGTGAGCCGTTTCAAACGTCCATACCTTGCGTTCCCTCACCTCCTCCCAGAAGCTCTTCCACCTGGACGCAGGGAAATAGGGATCGATATCGTAGACGGCCATCTGAAGAAGTTCTTCCCTTGTATAACCTGCTTGTTTGCAACTGGCTTTGTTTACGTAGAAGAATGTTGCATCCGGCCTTATCCACTCGGTTCCATCGGGCATATTATCCACGACGTACTGAGTGAAGCGGAGATCTTTCTCGGTGTGTCTACGCTCGGTGATATCGGTAAACATCGCCAAGGTCCCAAGAAAACGATGTTCATCATCAAGTACCGGAGTGGCCGAAATATGAACCCATACCGTCTTTCCGTCCTTGCGGCGTATCCGACGATCATAACTTTCCGATATTCCTTGTCTGCTGGTTTCCATTCTTTTGTGGTGATCAGGCACGTCTTCTTCAAACATGACATCAGTGAATGGCCTGCCAATCAACTCTTCGACGGAATACCCCGTCATCTCAGCCATCCGTTCGGTGACAAACGTCGTCATCAAGTCAGGCCCGAGCATCCAGATTCCCTCGCTGGTGGTCTCCACCACGCGACGGTACTTGGCCTCGCTTTCGCGCAACTGAGACTCCACCTTCGCTCGCTCCGCGGCTTCCTGCTCCAGACGGTTGACGGTATCCCGATAGTTTCGCAGAGTGGAGTCCAGCGTGTGCTGGATGATCCCGACAAGGGCGGCCAGAATCACATACGCGGCGACCCGGTTGAAGACGATCGTCTCCAAACCGGGATGTTCCGTCGGCGGAAGCCCCAGGAGCGACAGAGCCAGATAGAAGCCAAACACTCCGAGACTCACCGCCGTGAGAATAATCCCCCACCGAATACCAAGGACCATGAAGGCTATGATCACCATGACCAAGTTGCCGCCCAGGACAGGGGCGTAGATGCCTCCCATTTGCCAGGCCATTAGCGACATGAATAACCAACCGGACCACACAACAAGCTGGCCGCTCAACCGGATAAAACCACATTGGATCAGAACCACCCCCGCAATATCTATCGCCAGCATCACCCACAAACCAACCTGGGCTTGATACGACAGATGGTTATACCGCACGATCAAGGCAGCCAGTATGGTAGGCAGAAGAACGTACAGGATGACTGTATGCAAGGTCTTGGCCCGCCGAGTCTCTTCCTCGTCGGCAAACGACGGTGGCATCAACCAGAATTTCAACCAACTCATCATGCGACGACCCCGAAACATCCCTCGTGGACTTGCAGGCTGGACCACATCCAGCCAATAACCCCAATGGGGCAATATTATTATATCACCCTCTCTCGGGAAACACAGCAGACAAGTCATACCCGCAACGATGCGAAGCTGTCTCCGACGACCGATACGACTATCGCTTCAGAATGTGGGTGTTGACAAACGTCGCCCCCTCGGAAGCGGGAATCCCGGTCCCGAAGTTCCCGAAGCGGTACTCGTAGAAGGGCGCCGGCGTGTTCCCGTTGCCGATGATATCGAGCGTCGGAATCACGTTCGTCGGATTGGAGAGTTGCTGATTCAACAGACTGTTTCCCAATCCCTGGCCGGAGAACTGGCTTCCCTGCGAATTGGTCGAACCGGTGGGATTGATCACGGTGCGTCCGCCGGAGTTGTCAGCGTAGAACACCCGTTCCACCTGGGTCGTCCCGAATGGGTCGGTGAAGGTAACCGTGCGTTGGAAGGTAGCCGTCTGGACCCATCGCTGCATGAGCTGGGTCGTAAACTGACCGGGCGACAGGGTCATCCGCTGTCCTGTGACGGTATTGACGATTCGGATCAGCCCCTCGGTGTCAAGTCCGGCGAAGTAGTGGCCCGTGGCGGGATCATAACTCATTTCAATGCCCCACGTTCCCTCGCGGGAGAGAACGGCGGTCGGGCACGCGATGGTAAAATCGCTGTGCTTTGCCCCTTCGATAATTCCAGCCCGGACGGTGCCGTAATGGAGATT
>CAZLZE010000041.1:18994-36617 GCA_964563935.1 uncultured Phycisphaerae bacterium
CGTCGTCGTCGACTGGAGCATATAGGCCAGCGTGATCTTCGTCGAGCTCTTGACCTGGACAATGGCGGTTTCCCGTAATTGGAGGAGGACCGAACTCTGAGGACCCACCCGAATAACCGATTCGGCGTCAAGGATGTCCCCCACCCTGGTCTTGTTCCACGTCGTACTGCCGCCGAGCTGGTGCTGGGCGAATTTACCAACCACCTTAAGTACTTTTGCGGCAACAGGTTGCGATGTCGGCTTGGCCGCCGACGCATACGAGGCAAAGATCAAAATGGCAGCCAGGGCCGATATCATTCTTCCTGCCATTGTCATTTGTCGTCTCCTTTCAAACCAAATCTGCAGTTCTACCTATTCCAATATATGGCAATATGTGTGCCAAGCCCTTGGCAGGCCGGAAAATGCGGTTATGGGGCCTTATACTGGGAACTATCCCCCAGGTCCGTCGCCTCGGCTGGGGAATTCTGCTCATGTTCCTGAATGAAGTTATCGACTTTTCCCATGGCCGTCACCAGTTCCGGACCGCTCACGTAGCAGTAATCGACTCCCGCCTGCATCAGGTCATAATACAACATTTCGCGGTAAGCATAGCGTCGGTCGCCCAGTCCCCACGAACCGAAAATGTGCATGTTCACCCCGCCCTTCATCTTGGCGGCCTTGAGGAACATATAGGCGAGGGTGCCGCGATCGATCCACTGATCCGGCTGAAGCTTCCAGTTCTCACGGATCATGCCGTGGTCGACCAGGTATTGGTAACGATCGTCGTAGTTTTTGCCGACATCTTCACCGGCGGCGAGCAGGCATACGGCGCGGCAGGCATCGGCGACGGTGCACTTGGTCTTCCTGACCATGCAGTCGAGAAAGTCCATAGGGTCGACGGTCTGACAATCAACCCGGGCCGGCTGAGTGGCGACAGGTTGCGTGGTTACGGTAGCGTGCTGCGAGGCGCACCCGACGAAGATCAGTGCGGCCAGCGGAATGAGCCATTTTGTGTATGTCATCATGTTAGAAGCTCCAAGTGACGCCGGTCAGGAAGAAGGGCCGGCAGGTCCGATCGGAAAAGGAATCGCCGGGAAAGAATGTTCCGTAGCGAACGGTCCAGGCAAGGTCGCTGGTAAATCGCCAGTTCATAAAGTAGTCCATTTCCCAGCCGAGGAACCCGGACTGCTCGTCGGCGAGGGGATCGGAGACCGCGCCGTGGGACCGGTTCTTGTTATAGAGGAAATAGTCGGTACCGAACTCGAGTTTCTTCAACAGTTCGCATCGGTGCGATTCGAAGGGGAAGAACGACGCGCCGGCCCGCCAGATGTGGATATTGGTCAGATTGGGTGCGAAGGAAAGACCCGTGTTGCGATATCCGAAGGCGTTGAAACTGTTGTCGGTCGTCCCCGCACGGTTTCCGCCGAGCGAGTTGGTCGGACTAAAGACGCGGTCGGGATCGCCGCTGGCGAACATGTACTCGAGAGCGAACTTCGGATGCGTCTTCCAGGGGGCGAGATAGTCGAGTTCAAAATCCCAGCCGAGGGCGCAGATGTCTTCCCGCTGCTTCTTGAAGAGGCCCTTATCGGGATAGCTCTGGCCTCGCTCGTAGACCATTTCGCCCGAATATCGCCAGTTCTGCAGAAGCTGGCCCGTGCTTCCGAATCCGAGGTATTGGGAATCGTATTGCCACTGCTGGAGCTGGAAGAGCGGATTGCCGTCGTCCTGGTTATCGTTCTGCCAGAGGTAATAGACAAACGGCTCGTGCTTCTGGAATCCGGTGAATCGGCCCTGGACGCCGTAGAAGTATCGCCAACTGTTGTCCTCGTAGGGACGCGACGTGTCGAGGTTGTCCCAGCTGTGGATGGTGCGTCCGAGCAGGCCGTCGATTTTGAACGGTCCCAGTCCGCCGCTGATCTGGATCAGGTCCAGGGGCATGGACAGGGCATAGCCGGTCCCAAACATCGCGTATTCACGTCCGACTTTGACCGCCAGATCGAACGGCACATCGAGGCAGGCCCGCTTGCGAAGAAGCTTGGCCAGGTCGAGTTGATACCACCCGCGATCGAGTTTCGGACCGTCCAGGTCGTCCTCGTCGTCGTACCCGTCACCGTGGTTGAAATCGTCATACGTCATTCGCATTCGAGCGTAACCCTGGTGAATACCGTCGTCGGCATTCATCGAACCCCAAACCCGGAAATCATAACGGCGAAGGGTACGGTCCCGCTCGCCATCGTCGAACAACATCAGATAATTGCTGAGCCAGCCGCCCCAATCGAACAGAACCTTCTGGGTGGCAGGCAGTTCCCGGTCGAGCTCCAGGCGAATGGACTCCTCAAGCTGACGCTGCTGGTTCAGGAATGTCTGGCTTCGGTCTCGCTGCTGGGCGTGGACCGCCGGTGTATGGAACAGGAGTGGGACGAATACGACCCACAGCCAAGGCAGAACAAAGTGCCTCATTCGGTATCCCTCGAGTTGCATAAACATATCGGATAATTGCCACATCTGGCGTTGCCAGTATTGATAGAGCCTAATTATAATCAGGCCTAACGGTTTTGAAACAGAAAAGTGATCGGGAAAGTGGCCTGAATCCAGCGATTTTTCTTCTGTTCGTAGGGGCGGGTCTGAGACCCGCCCTCTTCGTTCGGCGTTCGGGCATGGATGGGTGTCGACACGCCAGATTGCCTCGTCGCGTTGCTCCTCGCAATAACGGCTGTTCAGGCACGCTTTGAGAGAATGATAGTCGCCGGTCAACGGCGGCGGAGGATTTTGGTCAGGACGGGGATCATTGCGTCGGCCATGATTTTGAACCCTTCATCGCTCAGGTGCACGCCATCGACGGAGGGATGATCGGAGCCCATGGGGATGAACTTGTCGACGCGAAGGAGGTAGATATTTTTATCTCCGCGAGCCTTGCGTTTGGCGAAGGTGTCGAGGACGGCCTTGGTGAGCCCCTGCCAGCAGGCTTGATCGGAGTAGTTCTCCTGGGCAAACCGGATTCGCGTGGTAAGGAGAATGGGGCTGTCGGGACGGCGTTTGCGGAGAATTTCGATGAAGGGGGCATACCGCTCTGCGGCCAGTTGCGGGTTGAGGTTGGCGATACACGCCATGACGTAGCAGGAGGCGTCGATTTCGCTGATGAACTCGGCCATCTCGGGCTCGTAGCGTCCGAGTCCGGAGAATCCGAGGTTGACGATGTCGGCGTTGAGTTGGCGTCCGACGACAGGGACAACGCCTTTCGCACTGCGTGTGGCGCAGCCGCCCTGGGTAATGGAACTGCCGTAGAAGACGATTGGCTTGGCGATTTTGAACGGCGTGGGTTTGGCGATCCGGGCCTGGCGATCGATGCCGATTTCGAGAGACGCGATATTACAATAGGTCGGCAGGTAGAGCGTGAATTCACGCAGTTTTTGGGGGAGATCGGCAAAATACTGGCTGATATAGGGGGCGTGGATGACAGCGGGTTCATTGTTCATCCACCAGGTCATCTTGTCGGGAGGGCCTTCGTAGAGATCGATACCGCTGCAGCCACGGGCGCAGAAATGATGCATGGAGATTGCCCCGCCGCCGTGATGGATTCGGAGCCGAAGCGACGTTGAATCGGTTTTGAAGCGGACGCGGGCGCCGCTGGTATTGAGGGAGCAGCCCCAGAGGTCGCGGTTGAGGACAGCTTCGGCGCGTTTGGGAAGTCGGATGAATTCCCGTCCGTTTTCCTCGAACCAGGGCAGGCCGTTGACGGTGACGAGGTCGGACGTGGCGGGAATCCACCTGACGGCATGGTCCTGGGCGCGAACGGAGAGAGAACCGGGAGCTTTTCTGTCTTTTTTCTTACTGGGGGGCATTGAACGGGACTCCTTTTACGATGTTGGCCTCTGGACGCGGTAGATCGGTCCTGCGGGCACGATTTTGAAGTTATTGAGAATCCAATCCGGCGTATAGCCTGGATAGGGACGGATGATGAAGACTTGCCGTCGTTTGAGTTCGTCGGTCAGCTTTCGGACTTTCTCGTCGGAAGGAATCTGGCCATAGAGGTCGGCGGCCACGATGATATCGGTGGGTTTGTCGTGGGCGTGTTGGTGGTTGTTGCTGGGCCGGGCGGAGGTGTCGTCGGCGTTGAGGATGGCATCGGGGCCGGTCAGGGCAAACACTTCAGAGGCGAGCCGGTCGGCGCCGCGGTATCCCGTTTTCCAGGGCCAGAAGAAGAACTCTGCGGCATCGCGATAGGGAACGGGCGGATACGCGAAATTCGGAGCGACGCGGTGGATGACGCGGGGAATGAAGATGTAAGCCACGGGCGAGATCAAGGCGATCAGGATCAGAGGGCCTATCCACCGCGGTGACCAGCGGGCGAAGAACCAGGCGGCGCCAAGCCCGAGCCAGAGGGCCAGGAAGAGCACCGGGATGATGAAGAACGTGTATTGATCTCGCACCGGATAGCGCACGGCGAAGGCGAGATGGAGAACCGTGGCGAGGAGCAGGAAATTATAGAGGCTGGCGACGATGAACTTGCGGCCGGTGAGGATCCCGGCGGGGATCAGGGCGATATTGGGAGTCAGAAAGTTCAGGCCGATGACGCCAATGGCCATAACGAGCAGACGGAAGGACAGGTGCGTGTTGAGGACTTCCGACCGGTATGCGCCAAAGAGCATGGACTTCAGGACAGTTCCCAGGGGAGTCCCCCCCCACCACGTCCACAGGCCGAGGATGAGATAGGGAAGGCATCCGAGGAGCCAGAGTCCGACGGCGGGAACGAGCTTTCGCGATTGGATCTGTCCGCCGTAGATCAGGAACCCGCTCCAGACAACGATGGCTGACAGGGTCACGAGGGCGAGTACGTGGTTGGAACATTCCAGGCCGTTGAGAAAGAAGACGGCGAGCCACCAGCCGATGCGCTGAGTATGGACAAATTGCACAAGGGCCAGAAGTTCGCAGGTTAGCAGGAATGTGGAAACGGTATAGACTTCGGCGAGCGTGGCGTGCTGCCAGAAGGTATGGGCGAGCGCCAGACTCAGCGTGGCCAGAACGGCTGCGGGACGACGAACGGGCGTTTGAGCCAGCAGCAGGTTCAGAAGGATATACACATTGGCGACCGTCAGCATACCGAAGACAGCGGCAACGAGATTGGTTTTGTATGCGCTTTCGCGAAATGGAAGCCATTGGAAAACCTGGGCGATCAGGTAGAACAGCGGGTGGGCCAGGGCCAAGCCGAAGGACCCGAGGTAATCGTGCTTCAGGACGCGGACTTGGGCCATGCCGTTATCCTGCCAGAGGGCGCCCGGGGCGACGGAAACGCCGTACAGAATGCCGGCGAGGAAGAGTACGATGAGGTACTGAATCCAGAGTGGAACGCGACGACGGTTGTCCGCGTCCTGATCCAAGACTTGAACATGCGTGACCATTCCACTACTCCGATAAATCTCATTTCTGGCGTTCCCAAGCCCAGGAGCCGCTGAAATGACAGCCGAGGGCGGCTGTCCTACATGGCCGAAGGACCGGTCCTCGCCGATGGTTTTGTGACTTGCCTGACAGCGAAAGCGAGGTAAGAATATAGTAACACCTTCGAGTGGGGAGGCAATAAGGAAAACGAAAGTGTTATGAATGAATTATATGTTATGAGAGGGTAGAGGCATGAGGTGCGAAGTATGCAAGATTGGGAAGATGTACCTCAACCACGTGAAGGTGGTTCTCTCCGTAGGCTCATCGAAGTCGCTTGTTTTCAAGAACGTTCCCGTGCAGGTTTGTGAGAATTGTGGTGAAGAATTCATGTCGCACAGTACAATGAGCAAGATACTGGAGACCAAGGATTTGGCGTCCGCCACGGAGATGCCACGAAGGTTCCGGCGTACCCTCGTGTACCGCGACAAGAAGCCGTGCACAACTTGATCCCCAGCGTAGAACAGGAAACATCACACAGGCATGAAGAGAACATATCTGCTTTACGATCGAGGCCGTCTGGAGATTCAGACGCCGGATACGTGGGAAATTCTGGAGCCGGCGGATCCAGCCGCCCTGACGGATCATGTGAACGCCATTGGGACGGCTTTGGAACAGCCGATCGGCAGCAAATCGCTGGCGCAGATCGCTTGTGAGGCGGACAAAAGCAAACCCGCCGTTATCGTCGTTTCTGATATCACACGCGCCGTTCCGAACTCGCTGTTTCTTCCGGAAATCATCCGCCTGCTGAAGGCGGGCGGGTACCCCGACGATCGGATCACGATCCTGATTGCTACCGGGATGCACCGGCCGAGCACGGCGGCGGAACATGTGGAACTGCTGGGACCGCAGATCGCCAAGACGTACCGCGTGGTGGATCATCGGGCGGATGCCCCGGAAACGCTGCGTGACCTGGCCCACCGGACGCGTTCGGGAACGGCAGTGCGGATCAATCGGGAGTATTTTGACGCGGGGCTGCGAATTTTGACCGGTTTTATCGAGCCGCATTTCATGGCAGGGTTTTCCGGCGGACGAAAATCGATCTGCCCCGGATTGGTTGATCTGGGGACGCTGCAGAAATTCCACGGATACACGTTTTTGTCCGATGCGCGGGCGAAGGCAGGGAATCTGGAAGGAAACCCGTGCCACCAGGAAGCGTTGGACGTGGCGAGAATGGCGAGACCCGATTTTATCGTCAACGTGACGGTCAATGCTCACGGACAGATTACGGGCGTCTTCGCCGGGGACATGGAAAGGGCGCACGAAGCGGGGGTGGATTTCGTCCGGCGGACGATGATCGTGAAAGCGGATCGCCCGTTCGATACGGTCATCACGAGCGGAGGCGGGTATCCGCTTGATACCACGTTTTACCAGACGGTGAAAGGAATGGTCCTGGCGAACGAATATGTTCGGAACGGCGGGCAGATCGTGATGGTCAGCGGATGCCGGAGCGGGATCGGGTCGCCGGCCTATCGGGACATCATGTTCCGTTACTCGGATTACCGCGATTTCCTCAGAGACATTGCGGTGAGCCCGCGGACGGAACTGGACCAGTGGGAATTTCAGATGCACGCGCGAGTCTTGGCTAAGACGGGAACGGATGGATTGATCATGGCGTGCGATCACCTCGACGCGGACACGCGGCGGCGCTGTCACGTCACACCGATCGAGTTGCACGCAGGGTCCGGTCCGGCTGAGGGGCAGATCCGACGACTGGTGGACAAGTTGGCGGCAGCGAATCGGCGTGTCGCGGTGATGCCTCGCGGGCCGTATATTTTACCGGAAGTATCAGAAGCATGAGCGTGGAAAACAGTCCTCAATTCATCCAGCAAGCCAATTCCGAGATCTGGCTTCGGAACCTGGAGTCGCTATACCAGGTGGATATGCGGTTCGCCCAGGAACTGGACGACCTGCCCGCGGATCCGCGTCTGACGATCGAGCGGGCGAGGAACGGATCGGCGACCATGAAGGTCCGGCTGGAGAACGGGAAGGAGATTTACCTTCACAGCAAGTTCGATCCGGAGAACGAAGCGAAGACCTTTGCCGACAGCCTGGATTTGAAGAAGAATTTCGTGTTCATCCAGTCGGGGATCGGACTGGGCTACCAGGCGCGTGAGATTTTTGATCGGACGAGCGATCAGACGATCGTGATCATCCTGGAGCCGGAGCTTGGCGTGATCCGGGCGGCGTTGTGGAATCTGGATTTTTCGCAGGAGATCAAGAAATTCCGGCTGATTTTTCTGCCCCGGCTTGACAAGGGGATGATCCACGAGAAGCTCACGGGCATTTCGGTCATGACCATCCTCGGAACGGTACTGACGGGCCTGGCATACACCAAGAGTTGGCACGCGGACTTTCACGGGGAGATGCGGACGTTTTTCACGGATTTCATGGCGTACTGCCGCATGTCGTTCATCACGCTTCTGTCGAACTGCAAGCTGACGGCGAAGAACGTGGCGAACAATCTGGTGAGCTACACGTGCTGTCCGCCGATCGATCCGCTTCGGAGGCGGTTCGCTGGTTTCCCGGCCATTCTGGTTTCGGCGGGTCCTTCGGTGGGTAAGAACGTGCATCTGCTGAAACAGGCCAAGGGGAAGGCGGTGATCATCGCGGTTCAGACGATGCTCAAGCCGCTGCTGAAGATGGGCGTCGAGCCGGATTTCGTCACGTCATTGGACTACAATCCGATTTCGCAGCGATTTTTCGAGGGGATTGAGGATTTCGGTCAGATTCAACTGGTGGCCGAGCCGAAGGTGACCTGGCCGGTGATCGACGTGTTCACAGGCAAGCGCAGCCTGCTGCACAACGATTTCGCGGATATGTGCCTGGGCGCGACGGCGGTCAAGCGCGACGGTCTGCGGGCGGGGAGCACGGTGGCGCACCTGTCGTTCTACCTGGCAGACTACATGGGGGCGAACCCCATCATTCTGATCGGACAGGACCTCGGATTTTCGGACAATATGTATTATGCCCCGGGCACGATGGTGCACGACATGTGGGCGGTGGAGTTGAATCGCTTTTATACGCTGGAGATGAAGGAATGGGAGCGGGTGGCCCGAAACGGGGACATCCTGCGAAAGATCAAGGACATCCACGGGCGGGAGATTTACACGGACGAGCAGATGTTCACGTACCTTCAGCAGTTCGAGCGGGATTTTGCCTCGACGTCGGCCAAGGTGATCGACGCCACGGAAGGCGGCGCGGCGAAGCGCTATACGACGGTAATGACGCTGGCGGAGGCGTTGGACAAGTTCGCCACGAAAGAAATTCCTGCGGACGTCTTCGACTACCGGGAGAAATGCACGTGGTTCGACCCCAAGCCGCTTGCGGTGGTGGCGGATGAGCTGAAGAAGCGAATTGATGAAGTCCGGAAGTTCCAGGAGTTGTGCCAGAGGACGCTGCGTCTGGAAGAGCGAATGCAGGAGTTGATCGATACGGACACCGCGAAGTTCAACAATCTGGTCATCGAGATCGACAGTATTCGCTCGCTGGTAAACGCGCACATGAAATCGCTTCAGATGGTCTGCTACGTGTCAGCCATGGCGGAGCTCCGGCGGTTCATCCACGACCGCCACATGGGCGTCAAGAAGTCGGAGCATCGCGAGGGGCAAGGGAACCAGATGGAGCGAGAGATCGAGCGGGCCAAGGACCAGATGAAACGCGACACGGAATACATGCAGGCCCTGATCAAGGGATCGGACGAACTGATCGAAGTTCTGGAGGGCGCATTGGAGCGGGTGGAAAAAGTCAGAGCGGAAGAGGAAAAGCCGTAGGCCGATTTTGGGCGGCACATGGATGGAAGGCGTTGAAACATGGGCGACGCGGAACAAAAAATACCGATCATCATCTGGGCGGACCTGGAGACGGCTCCGCTGGGTCAGCGAAGCAAGCTGACGGCGGACTTCGCGGGCCGGCCGTTGCTGCGTCATACCCTCGAACGGGTATGCCGCTCGACGCGAAGCGGGGCGAAGGTCGTATATTGTCCGATCCACCAGGCGAGCGAGGTGAAGGCCATTCTGGACGGTCTGGCTGTGGACGTCGTTCCCATCCGGTTCGAGCTTCCGGGCTGGTGGGATGGATTGCAGGCGGCGAGAAAATGGGCAGCCGACGGCTGGCGCGGCGGGTTAATGAGCGCGTGCGCCTTCGACGAGGACATTGTCCCGCACGTGCTTCTGGAATTGGCCAAACGCTATCAGGCGTCGGCGGTCATGACGGTGTCGGCCCACGGGGCGTGGGTGGATCCGGACATTCTCGACCGTCAGATCGAGCGATATGAGGAGCACAAGGAGAGCGTGCGATTGTGCTTTACGCAAGCGCCGCCGGGACTGGCGGGTGTTATTCTGGATCTGGAGGTGATCCAGCAACTGCCGCAATCGACGCGGATCGCGGGCACGCTGTTGGGGTATCGCCCTGAGAGTCCGCAGTTGGACCTGATCTCGAAGGCTCCGAATCTACCGATCGACCCGACGGTGATCCATACGGGCATTCGTTTTACGTGCGATCTGAGCCGAAGCCTGGCGTTGGGACGGCGGTTGGCCAAGGAGCTTGACAGCCAGAGCGCCGGAGCGATACAGATCACGGAGACGGCCCGGCGGGAAGGTGACGCGGTCCTGTCGCAGCTTCCCCGCGAGATTGAGATTGAATTGGCAAGCGGGTGGCCATGGACGAAGGGGTATCGTCCATCCCCGAAGACGGCGCGAGGGCCGATTGACGCAGATCTCATTATTCGTCGGGTAGCGGAATTGACGGAAGAGTGCGACGATCTGCTGGTACACATCGGCGGATTCGGCGAACCCACCCGCCATCCACAGTTCGCCAAGATTATCCAGGGACTCGAGCACGCGGGAGCGTGGGGAATCAGCGTGCAGACGACGGGTCTGGTGGAGCCCGCGATGGCGGAGCAACTGGCCGAGCTGCCGATCGACGTACTGAGCTTCCTGATCGATGTTCCCCAGCGGGAGTTATATCAGAAGGTCATGGGCATCGACGGTCTGCCGACGGTGCTGGACAACATGGATCGAACGATACGGGCTATCCAGGCCAGGAAGCGGGCGATTCCCCTGGTGGTTCCCGTGATGGTCAAGACCTACGAGACGATGGAACTGATGAAGGATTTCTTCGACGATTGGACCCGCAAGGTCGGATGGTCGGTCATTGATGGGTTCAGCGACTATGCGGGGCAGATTCCCGATCTGTCGGTCAGCTCCATGGCGGGACCGAAGCGCCGGCCCTGCCGCCAGATTCAAGGACGGTTGACGATTCTGGCCGACGGTGAGGCTGTAATCTGCAATCAGGATTTCGACAAGGTCCAGCCGGCGGGATCGATCGCAACTCAATCGTTGCGGGATATCTGGCAGGGAAGCGTGCTTACCCAACTTCGTTCTTCGCATCGCGAGGGAGAGTATGCGTGTAATTCGCTGTGCGCCAAGTGCCACCAGTGGCACCGGCCGTAGTGGCGTTCAAGACGTCTGTCCTGCACAGAGAAGATGTCAGCCTGGGGCGGGGGACCTGCACGATCCTTCCAGTTCGGCGACAGGTTCACTCAGACGGGATTCCATCAGCGGGATTGATTTTTCCGCAAGCGTCAGTTGCCTATCGACTTTTGCGGGTGGGGTTCTTATGATATTGGTATGCCTCAGGATGCATTAGAAGCACGAGCGAGAACGATCATTACCAGTGCCCTCGCCCACTGGCGGTTCTTCAATTTGTCGTTGGCGGCCAAGTTCCGAATGCTGTTCGGACTGGCGGTCCTGTTCATTATTGCGGTGGCGTTGTCCATGCCGTGGTATCGGATGGAACGGCTGGTGGAGCAGCAGAACGGAAAACAGGCACGGGCTATCGCCGACGCCTATCTGATCTTCGAAGTGCACCGGAAATACACGGGCATGCTGCCGGAGGCATTGCGGTATTATTTCAGTTCCGAAGGCGGCCGAAACTATCCCCTTCCGCACCTGGTCAAGGTGGCGGGCAAACCCTCACGAGAGTCTCTTCCCGAAGACCGTTTCACCCAGGAGGCCCTGACCATCTTTCGATCCGACCCATCGATCAAGCAGGTATGGAAGATCGATAAGGACGGTCCGGAAGGACAGCGAGCGTATCGCTATATTCAGGCAGTCCGAGCGACTTCGGCATGTCTGGAATGCCATCAGCAGGTGGTCCCGGGCGAGGAATATCGGCTTGGAGAACTCGTCGGCGCGGTGTCACTGACATTGTCGTCGGACCCGACCGACCAGCAGGTGCTATGGAACCGGTTCGCCATTATCGTGGCGGTCGCGCTGGCCACGTTGAGCGCCATCGCGGTGTTTTATTACATTACGCACCGACTGATCCTGGCGCCGATCGGCCAACTCCGGCAGGCATCGGAGAAGGTGTCCAAAGGCGAACTGAACACGCGAGTCACGATCCAGACGGGCGATGAATTCGAGGAACTGTCGGAAGCGTTCAATCAGATGCTCAACCACCTCGAGGATTCACACCAGCAGATGCGGACGATCAACAAATCGCTGGATACGAAACTGGGCGAACTGGCTCAAGTCAACGTCGCGTTGCACGAAGCCAACCGGGTCAAGAGCGAGTTTTTGGCCAACGTGAGCCACGAGCTGCGAACGCCGCTGAATTCGATTATCGGGTTCGCCGAACTCCTCCAGGACCACCCGGCCTTGAAGGACGACGCAAAGGGCACGCGCTACGCGGGGAACATTCATACGTCCGCCAAATCACTGCTCACCATGATCAACGAACTGCTGGACCTGGCGAAAATCGAAGCTGGTCGCATGGAGCTTCGGAGCGAGAAGGTTAATATCACCGATCTGTGCGAGAGCCTGTACAATCTCATCAAGCCGCTGGCCGACAAGAAGCAACTCCAGCTTGAGCTCAAGGTGGAAGACAATATTCCGGTCATGGAGAGCGACGCGGGCAAGATCCAGCAGATTCTCTATAATCTGCTGTCCAACGCGGTGAAATTCACGCCGGAAGGCGGAGAAGTGACGGTATTCGCCCAGGCCGTTCCACCGGAACAGGTGCGTATCAGCGTCACCGACACGGGTCCGGGGATTCCCATCGACAAGCAGGAGACGATCTTTGAGAAGTTTCGGCAGGTGGACGGATCAGCCGCCCGTGACTTCGGCGGAACAGGGCTGGGATTGGCGATCTCGAAAGAACTGACGACCATGCTGGGGGGAACGATCGGGGTGGCTTCGAAGCCGGGCGAAGGAGCGACGTTCTCCGTGACGCTGCCGCTGACCCTGCCGGACAAGCAGGTGTCCGTACCGCTGGTGAAGCTGTAAAAATAGGGAACCAACAACATGAGTTCGAGCAACAAAGTGGCCACTCGCTATGGAATCGGTGAATGGTACGGAAAGTCCTTTTCCAGTCTGTCCGTGCAAGCGATCAAAGAACTTGCGGAAATCCAGCAGTTACCAAAGACCAAGCGACCCAAAATGGAGTGCCCTTTTCAATCGTGCGCCGACAGAACAGTTTTCTGTACGAAGGATGGTGGCGTTTGTTCGCTTCGACTCTACCAAAATTCAAAGGTAGAAAAGAAGGTATCACCCGTTTCAGATGATCTGTGCACAACATGTCCCAAGCGATTTCATGAAAAGAACCTCATTTTTGGATGGGTTGGGCAAGTGGTTCTGAAATGTGAACGTCCCCTCGCCGTTGGCGAAGTGGGATTTCTGGAAAATGTGTCAAAAAGCAAGTCGGCGGCATCTAAGGATGATGTAGGACGAATCGACAATGTTCTGGTCTACCCCAACCGAGACCCTATGTATTGGTGTGCCCTGGAAATCCAAGCCGTCTATTTTTCCGGGTCTTCTATGTCGCGAGAGTTTGCGGTTCTGACCGGATTGGATACCCTAGGTATCCCATTTCCGGTCGGACACAGAAGACCAGACTACCGAAGCAGTGGGCCCAAGCGACTGATGCCTCAGTTGCAGATTAAGGTTCCTACATTGCGACGATGGGGCAAAAAAAATGGCCGTCGTCGTGGATCGAAGTTTCTTCAACGCAATGGGCAAGATGGAAGAAGTTGGCGACATTTCAAACGCAGATATAGCCTGGTTCATCGTCAACTATCGGGAGGGCGGAAGCCATTTCGATATGTATGCGGATGCCGTAGTTTTCACTACTTTGGAGAAAGCCGTCGAGGGACTTACGGCGGGGCTGCCTGTTACACAGGAAGTTTTTGAGGGGAGGATCAGAGAGAAGATGACAAAAGAATGTCCTAAATTCTAGCCCAATTTAGGTCCCGACTGATCAAAAGTTCTTTCTTCTCCGAAAGTAGCCGACCTCGCATGGCCACGTTTTCCGTGTCAAACCCATGTTTCTCAGCCAACCGCCGAATATCCTCGGAATCATCATAGGTTATCAGAAAATCACCACACAGACGACTTGCAGCCTTGAAAAGGCGGTCATGATCTATGTCAGAAAATCGATACAAACGACGTCCGGCAATAGTGTAGGGTGGATCAATAAAAAACACACAGTTGTTCTTTCGCTTGTTCCTCTCAAGGCACTCAAAGGCATCACCCCGACAAAAAGTGACACGTTCCTTTATGGAAACGATGTCTAGAATACGCCTAGCCAAGGTTTTCGGGTACCACCGAGACCCGATTCCCTTTCCATTCTCTCCTTCTTTCATGAGACTTGCCCCCGGGGCCAAAATTCCACCGTGTTGTACGCGGTTTCGAATCAGAGTGGAGAAAGCGATCGCCTCCAATGACTCTTGCTCAGAGGACAGCACATTCCGGACCGTCTCCGAGGAAAAGGGAAACTCCAGAATCCGCTCAGCTAGCTTTCTGCCCTTTCCGTTCAGAATCACCTGCCAGACGGCGGCTACATTCGGATCCAATTCGATCATAGTCACATGGTCAGCAAGTTCCTCAAAAGCCACGGTCAACCCAACGATTCCTCCTCCGGCAAAGGGCTCGATGAACTCGGTCGGCCTTTTCGTCAGACTTCCCAACCATTTTCGCACGTGGGGTACAAGCCAAGTCTTGCCACCAGGGTAACGAAACGGACTGCGATGCGGAACCGAAGCCACATTGACAATGGTGTTTAGCGAGACGACACTCATAGTTGGCACCAAGGCATATTACTCCTTCAACTCCACCGACCAATAAGCCTGATCGAGGAATTCCTTCCAGGACGCGTAGCGGTTGCTCGACATTTTGATCGCGATGATGGGGGAGCGTTTGGGTTTTCGCGGCGGGGTCATCAGTTTGATGCCCGCCTGCGCCGGGGTCCGTCCGCCCTTGCGCACGTTGCAGTCGAGGCAGGCGCAGACGACGTTTTCCCACGTGCTCTTTCCGCCCTGCGACCGGGGAACGACATGGTCCAGGCTCAGTTCGGAGAGCGGGAATTTCTTTCCGCAGTACTGGCAGCGGTTGTTGTCGCGGGCGAAGATGTTGCGGCGATTGAACTTTACTTCCTGTCGGGGAAGTTTGTCATAGAACAAGAGTCGGATAATCCTCGGCACGACCAGTTCGAACCGTACCGTTTTGATCCATTCGTGGGCATTGGGTTCGAATTCACGCCGGAACTGGCTGATTTCGGACCAGGATTGAAAATCGTACGCCTGGTACTTTCCATCCTCGATGCTGATGACCTGGGCGAGTTCACGTAGGAGGAGGGAAAAGGCCCGGCGGACCGACACGACCCGCAACGCCATATAGTGCTTGTTCAGCACAAGGACATTGGCATCGAGTACTGAGCCATAACCGTCCATTTCTGACTACCTCATAAAGAAAAGGGACTCACCGGTTAAGCAAGACCCTTATGTTACAATACTCCCCGAGGTCCCAAATGTCAATTCTCTACCGCCCAAGAAGATCGATTTTATTGGACTTTGGTTCGTTTGCAGACGTGTCGGACATAAATTGGGCAATGTAGCGACATATATCATCCGCGTACCTTGGAGCTTCGCATTGTTTTCTCGACAGCGGGTGATTTTGCGGATTGGATGCGCAGCCATGGCATCAAAGTGGATTCTGGCAATTCGGGGAAAGGTTCCTTACTGGGCGGTGGTGGTGCTCGGGGCGATTCCCATTGTGGTTTTCGCGGGGCTGTGGTTTCTGGTCACATCCGGAGCGCCCGAGGAGTGAACGATCAGTCCGACGATCCTTCCGAGCCCGGTGGAAGTGGTGCGGAGCATTCCGGAATTATTCCAACACGATCTTCTCCATCACACACTCGTAAGTCTGCAGCGCATAGGCCTGGGCTACGCACTGGCGCTCGTTATTGTTTTCCCGCTGGGCATTTTGATGGGCTCGTTCGGAACGACCCGCGCCATGTTCTCGCCGCTGACGACGGCCAGCGGGTATATCCCCATCGCCACGCTCGTGCCGTTGACGCTGTCGTGGTTCGGGACGGGGGAAGTGCAGAAAGTGATATTCCTGGCGATGGCCTTCGGTATTTATCTTCTGCCGCTGATCGTCAACGCCATTGGCAATGTGCCCGATGTGTACTTGCGAACGGGGTACACGCTGGGGGCGTCGCGTCGGCAGATCATCGGCCCATCGGGATGCGGCAAGAGCACGGTTCTGAACCTGATCGCCGGATTGCTCGAACCCACGGCGGGCGAGATACTCCTTCGAGGCCAGCCCATCGACGGACCCGGATACGACCGCGGGATGATCTTCCAGCAGTACAGCTCGTTTCCCCATCTGACGGTGCTGAAAAATGTCCTCTTCGGACTCGAGATCAATAAAGGCAAGCTCGGCCTGAACCATTCCGCGCGACTCGACCGAGCCATGGAGTTGATCAAGCAGGTGGGTCTTGTCGGCCACGAGCACAAATACCCGAACCAGCTTTCCGGCGGACAGCGCCAGCGGGTGGCGATTGCCCGATCGCTGGCCCTGGAACCCAGGATACTGCTCATGGATGAGCCATTTTCAGCCCTGGACGAACCGACGCGACTGGAGATGCAGGCATTGATCGTCGAGTTGTGGCATCGCGTTCATCCCACGATCTTCTGCGTCACGCACAGCGTGACGGAGGCGGTGTACCTCGGCCAGCGGGTGTGGATCTTCACACAGGCACCGGGACAAATCGCCTACGACATTCAGGACTGCATCCCCCCTTCCCCTGGAATCCTTCCGCTTGTCGCGCAGGAGAAACCGGATTTCCAGTATGCCGCCCGCGTCGTCACAGAGGCGTTCCGTAAAGTATCCGAGAGTTGAGGTTGGGTAGAGTGTGTTTTGCGTCTGAAGACACACCTTTCTTCGTGCAAGACTTTATCTTCCACCGAAATTGACAATAACTCGACGGGGATATCGGATAATACCTCAATAAAATCATTCATGTTCATAGTAAAATCACTCATTTACACGCTGGAAACAATGCATATGGTATATAGAAGGTACAATCGTTCGTCGTCTTTGCGATGCAACAGGAGCGGATGGAGCAATACGAAGGACGTATGCTCGGCGTCGTGGTCGGGCAGCAGGTATGGGAAATGGCAGGTGCAAGGGAAGTGAGTATGGCGTCCTCGGAACTGCAAGATAAGTTGACATTCACAGCGAACTCACAATGGAAGGCGGTGGACACATCTGACGTGCTGGTGAAAGCGGGCAGCGCTTTGGATTTAAGCGCAATGACCGCTGTGCCGTTGGTGGAGGGACCGTCTGCGGGGAGCAAACGGTTGCCGCGGCTGGTCATCGGCCCTCGTGGAAAACTGGTGGCCGAGGGCAAGCCCGAGACTCCGGTCCGATTGAAAGGATTCATCTTCCATGTGGTGGATGATGAGGCCATGAGTGTGAATACGTTTAGCTGGTTTGGCGAGGGCCCAAACTGGAAAGAGGGTGTGGACCGCTTTATCCGGATATCCAGAAATCAGGGGTACAATCTCTTTCGAGTATTCGATATCGACCTGATGTCGCCGGACAAAAGCCTGGATATCCGTCCGGAACTTCTCGATAAGGTGGATTACCTGATCGCGCAGATGGGCCAACAAGGGGTCTACCTGCATCTGACCTTGCTGGGGTATGGGCTTTTTCAGCCGGCCGCTCCGTCAAAGAAGTATGATCCGCAAGTTCAGGGCCGGGAATGCGACTATAAGGCACGGATGTTTCTGGGCGATCCCGAGATGCGTCGGATCTGGCTTTATGCGGCCGAGACGCTGATGAACCATGTCAATCCCTACACGGGCCTGGCGTGGAAGGACGATCCGGTCATCGCCTGCGTCGAACCCTACAATGAACAGGAATCGGGA
>CAZLZE010000041.1:36717-38009 GCA_964563935.1 uncultured Phycisphaerae bacterium
GATACGAATACACCACGATGGCGATCCGAAATCAGTTTTTTGCATTTCCATGGGGAGATTGGCGTGGAAGCGATGGGGCCACCTGCCCGCAAAACAGCTCACTGAGCGACGCCGCTGCCTATATTCGTATCATGTTCGCCGCGAAATTCGCGGACCGGCCATTCTGTGCGACCGAATACAACCATTGTTTCTGGAACCGGTATCAACGGGAGCTCGGAATCGTCCATGGCGCCTATTCCGCGCTTCAAGGATTCGATGCGATGGTGTATGCGTCCACGCCCGTCGTCTTCGAGGCCAAACGCCTCGGTTCCTTCATGCCCGGAGGCTCTCCGATCACCCGGCCCAGTGAATTTCTTTTCACTTGTCTGTTTGTGCGCGGTGACGTCAAGCCGTCGGCCCATCGGGTTGAGCTTCAAGTGTCGCAGTCGGTTCTGGGCGAGTTCAAGCAGGCTTCGACGGAGCAGACCAAACTCGGGTTGATCAGTGGTTTTGCCCTCTCGTTCCCTGAGTTGCAGCCTCCGGCGGGAGTCGTCCAGCCGGCTGAACCGGACATCATTCTCACTCCTGCGGGAGATGTGAAAATCCGCCAGGACGATAAATGGACCGACGCCGACAAGATCGCCGAGGGCGATGCCGAAAAGACCGGCGTTTCGCTTGATGCCCTGGTCGGTCGAATGAAGCGCAGCGGGCTTCTTCCGGAGGCGAACATCAGCGAACCATCCAAGGGAATATTCCAGAGCGATACGGGTGAGATTACACTGCGGGCCGGGGAGAATCTCCTGAAAGTAGTTACGCCTTTGAGCGAAGCGGTGACTCTGGAGGCCGGCCGGAGCGAGCCGGTCGGGCGGCTGAAAGTGATCGGCAGCGATACGGCGGCGATGATTGGCGTTTGCTCTGTGGATGGGAAGGAACTTGGGGAAAGCCGGCGGATGGTCCTGCTGTATACGACCGAGGCCGCCAACACCGGCATGGTGGTGACGCCCGATCGCACGAAGATGTTCAACGACGGTGAGTTGCCGGTGTTGATGAAGGTGGGACGCCTGAACGCGACGTTACAGAACGCCCACGCAAAGAACATGGCCCTTTATGCGTTGGCCCTCAATGGGGAGCGTCGAGAGCAGTTGCCGCTGGACTGGGAAGAAGGCCAGATCAAGATCCATCTGGACACGGCGAGTCTGAAGCACGGGCCGACTTCGTTCTTCGAGCTTACTGTAGACTGATCCGCCACAGGCGGGTTTTACGCGCTTCGCATCAAGTTACGTATCCATGACTGGAGCGGCCCGGTCGTTGGG
>CAZLZE010000042.1:0-37517 GCA_964563935.1 uncultured Phycisphaerae bacterium
AGCACAGCCACCTCGACTACACCGTTGGTCGGCAGGTTCGGAATAAGGCCCGTGTTGGGTACAGAGGCGTAGATCGTCTTCTGACGATCGAGCAAGTGCCCTTCGATAATGTCCGAGGCATATTCATATCCACGGTTCAGTTTGATCTCCAGCTTGCCGTTGGCCATTTCGCGCCGCGCCTTGTCCGTGTTCTTCCGCCACGTCGGCCAATTGTTGGCGTAGAAACTCGACCCACCCAAGTAGTCCTTGCGGCAATACTTCTTGATCAGTTCCGGACGTTTCCGGAAATATGGAACATATTCCGAGAAGTGTCCGCTGGATTCCGTCACGAAGTAACCAAACTCCTTCATCATCTCCAACCGAACCGGGTCCATTTCATAGATATTTTTCTTCTTCATCGCCGCCAGCAGCATCGGGTAGACGTCCTTGCCCTTCCACGACAGTTCGGTGAACCACGCCATGTGGTTGATGCCGCCGCATCGCCACTTCATCTCTTCGTAAGGAATACCCACCATGTTGGCCAGATGGCGGGATGTGCCCTGAACGCTGTGGCAGAGCCCCACAAACGGCTGATCGGTCGTGCGCACCGAACCCAGCGTCATGATCGACATTGGATTGGTGTAGTTCATGATCAGAGCGTTGGGGCAATAGCGTTTGGCGTCCTTGAGAATTTCGATGAACACGGGCAGCGTCCGCAGGGCCTTCATGATGCCGCCGGGCCCGATCGTGTCGCCGATGCACTGGTCGATCCCGTATTTTTTCGGAATGTCGTTGTCGAACCGCACGCACTTGGTACCGGAAACCTCAATCGTGCTGATCAAGTAGTCCGTCCCCTTCATCACGTCTTTTCGATTCGTAGAGGCTTCGACCTTCCAGCCTTTTTTACCCATCAGATCCAGAATACGATTCATCAGACGGATGTTGACTTCCAGACGTTCGCCGTCGATATCGACCAGACCGATGATCCCGTTATCCAGCCCGTCCACATTCAGAATATCGGTGAACAAATGCTGCGTAAACCCACTACCCGCGCCAAGCAATGTAATTTTCGGCATACTACTTCCTTTATAAAAACACCTTTCCATTATGCCCGCCACCTTGCATTTTGGAATGTGATATATTATATTAAAACATATGATATCCGACCATAAACGCATAAGGTGTCACCCTATATTACTCGGAAGACAGGAAATCCCCGCTCACGCGTATGATATTTTCGACCATCCTCTTCGTATCCAGGGGTGTCTTCTCTCCCGGTGGGGTGCCGGAGAATTCTGCCAACGTTCCGACTCCAATATTTTCGGTGTCGAGCAGGTCACGGCGGGCAATGCCGTCTTCGTTCAGGACGGAAAGGAGTACGACGTCAATCCCGGAGAAGTCTTCATACTCCGAAAGAGAACCAGGCACGTCTATCGAACGGGACCGGCTGGGTTCCTTCACAAACGCTGCCTGACGCTGGAGGGTCCGATTCTCGAACCGCTACTCTATGCCACGGGATTGGATCACTGCGATCATGTGGTCCCGCGGTCACCCGGAACAATCCGGTATTATCTTCGAATGATTCATCGCGTATTGCGGAAGAAAGAAGGCGATTATCTGTCGGAGGCGTCCCAGATCGCATATCGAATACTCATCGAACTGGGACGCGTGAGCCATCCGCAATATCCTCACCCAATTCAGACGGCGATGGACTTCATGCAAAGGAACCTGACAAGTCATCTGACGAGCAATCAGATCGCCCGTCAGACGGGCTTTAGTCCGACACACTTCAATCGCCTGTTCAAGCAGCACATGCGAATTTCGCCGATTGCATACTTCATCCAGCGGAAGATGGCCCTGGCGCAGTACCTGCTCACGCAGACGTCAATGTCGGTCAAGGAAGTGGCCGCCGCGACAGGATACGATGATCCGCTGTATTTTTCCGCCCAATTCAGGAAACAGGTGGGGGTTCCTCCCAGCCAGTATGCATCCGGTGGGAAGAAACTGAGAGATGACGAGTCCACAATATGCCCGTGAGGGCTGGGGCTTGGACCCAGAGCCGGCAGACGATCAGATATATTCCTGGAACAATTCTTTTCTTGGGTTGGCGATAACAACTTTGGAAACGAGCAGCCCCTTGCCGGAAGCGTTGGTTGCGGCCGCTTCAACTCCTGCCCGAACGTCGGCCACCGTACCGGTCATGAGCAGGAATCCCTTTCCACCAAGTGCCATCGCCAAATGCAGCCGGAACAGAATCACGTTGGCTGCCTTCGCCGCTTCGTCGGCTGACTGAAGGGCCGAGGAAGCACTGAAAGTTTCCACGATTCCCAAGGCCTGGGCTTCTTCCGGCTTCAGAACCACGGCGCCGCCGAGCGCGGAGAATACCTGTGGATGCACCCGGGGAATGACGATCCGATCGATAAGTCCCGATTGGGCCTCGCGTTCGCCGGACGCCACCGAAGCCTCCACCGCACTGACCTCGCCGCCCACCACGGAGATGTACTTTCCGGAGCAGATTGTTCGGGCCACGATCAGTTCCACGTTGGCCGACTTGAGCATCGCGTCCTGGACCTGATACCCCAATCCGATGCTCGACAATTCCACCATGCCCAATGCTTCGTGCATACGCGATTCCTAACTCTGGATAATGATACCGTCTCTATCTGCCCCTACCACCACTCCGGCGATGCTCGCATGAATATCCGCGCCCAACTTCCCTTCGGGCACCCGTCCGACCACCTGGCCTTTCGTCACGCGATCCCCCGCCTTCACGACCGGTTCCGCAGGCACTCCGGCATGCTGCTTCAAAAGCAGTTTCACTTTCTGCACGGCGATTTTCGTCTCCAGCCGTAATGGTCCGGCGTTTTTATACTCTCCAAGTCCGATCTGCCTAACCAGACGCTGGATGGGGATTCGTCGATGCGGGAACAGATTCTTGGCACGAAGGGAGTCCACGGGAGCATTCGCCCACTTCTTGCCCTCGCCAAGTATTTTCCGCTTGGCCATCGCACACACATTGCGTGGATCAAGACCTTCCGGGCACGAGACCATTGAGCAGAGGTTACACTCGCAACAGAATTGGGTCCCCGGTAATGGTTCAGGCTGGCTTAGGAAGAAGCCCAGGCTTCGCATGGTCTTGTGCGGTTCGACCGGATGCCCAAGCAGGTAACGTGGACAGAGTTCGGTGCAGAAACTGCACTGATCGCACCCGGACCGCCCGATCTGCCGAATTTGTTTTTCCGACCACTGCCGACGCTGCACCAACCGATGGTCGAACGGCAGTATGATAAGTCCGCCTGTAGTCTTGGTCACCGAAGCGTCCAAATCCGTTTCAAGCTGCCCCATCATCGCCCCCCCTACCAGAACAGCGGGACGTTCACAAATGGTTCCACCGGCTGCGTCGATAACGGATCGAAGCGACGTTCCAACGGCGACCCGGAACGTCGACGGTTCGCGCACCGCCCCGCCGACGGTCAGGAATTTCTCCGTCACCGCTTCCCGCTGCGAACGCTGAATATTCCAGGCTGTTTCAACGTTGACAACAACCGCCCCTACCGACAGCGGCAATCCACCGGGAGGGATGACTTTGCCGATCGTGTCATAGACAAGAATGAACTCATCGCCGGCCGGATATGTATCGCTCAATTCGGCAATTTCCAGGCCGTGAAGTTTCTTCTTCAGTGACGCGATCAACTCGGTATATTTTCCTTTGATCCCGAGAATCCCCCGTTTGGCACCCACGGCGGACATGATGAGGCGAACACCCTCCATCACCTCGTCCGGATACGCCTTTAGAATCTCTTTGTCCTTGTGCAGAAGCGGTTCGCATTCGGCGGCATTGAGAATGACAACCTGGGCTTTGGTTTGGAGCTTGACGTGGGTGGGGAATCCGCCGCCACCCGCGCCGACCACACCCGCATACTTCACTTGTTCCGCCAATTTCTGATTCATCCGCTTTCAGCTTTCAGGCTGCCCATTATATCTTATCCATCGCGAACTCAATACAGTAAAACCGACATGGCGGACAACGCAGTCAATTGTGGAGGCGGTCTTGATCTGGAGACAAGTAAAAACAAAAATGACATCGTGAAGATGTCATTTTTGTTTGCTCCCCGTTTCGACCTTCAAACCCCAACCGCATTCCCGCTCAACTCTTCGATGTCACTTTCCGTGTTTGACGTTCTCCAGGCTCAAGCCGGAAAGCAATGCCATGTTGTACCACCGCGTCTACTTGCACCGAGGCGGGCAGGGCGTGGGCGACACGACGGGCAGCGGTTCGCAGATCGTGGTTTCTTTCATCTTGACCTCGTCGTGACAGATCGTCCTGGGTTTGCGGATCTTTTCCGTCTTGCAGACCACCCGGTCCTCGCAGACGTAGTCGGTCCGGCAGACCCGCTTCTTCTCCGGCACGCAGACTTTTTTCTCCTTCGTGCACGGAGGGCACTTTCTGCAGCATTCGCAGCCTGATACTGCGTAGCTGAGAATGCCCACAAACAGAGCAACGCAAAGCCATTGTAGTGTGGTTCTCATGAGCAATCCCCCTTCTTGAAAAGAAATTAAAACCCTAGCAGTATGATAACTCAGAATCTGACAAACGCAAGTTTTTTATTAATGACTATGTGGCAGTTCGTTACATGAAGGGACACATGCCGCTTCCGCCTGTCTTTGCCCCCCATCATCAAAGAAAAAAGATTTTTTGTTTCTCGTAAATTTTCCGCCTTGAGCAAGCGAACGATTAGCAGTGAAATTTTCTTTTTCACCTATTTTTCTGGCGCCCAAGAGAGTGAGTGAGGCTGAAAAATCTTCTGTTGCATCTGCAAAAATCCGAGAGATAATGATGCGGGGTCATATACATTTTTTCCTAAAAGGAGGGACAAAAATGTCAATGTTGTGGGGGTCTGTAACACGTCGTTTTGTAGTTATTCTCTTGCTCTGCACATTCGGATTCCTGGTGTGCGGATGTAGCCAGGACACGTCGCCGACAGTGGCGTACTCCGGTCCGTCCCGGAGCACCATGACGGAAGGCGGCACCAGCGCCAACGGGCCAGCGGCCACGGGAGAGACAGTTAACTGGGATCGTCTCACCTCGCGAGCTGTGTCTCGAAACAAACCGGTCTATATCGAGTTTACGGCGCCCTGGTGTCCGAACTGCCGCGTCTATGAACGCGACACACTCTCGCAGTCGGAAGCCAAACGAGCCCTCAATCAGGTCATCTTCGTGCAGGCGAATTTCGACAGAAATCGCAACTTGGCGGATCAGTTTGGCGTAACGGGAATTCCCACGGGCGTGCTCCTTGTACCTCAGAACAATCAGCTCAAGATGATCGACAAGCACGTCGGAGGACTCTCGGTTGATGGATTGATCGGATTCCTTGACCAGGCCAAGAGCCGATAATTCGCGGCGACCGAAACCCAAGAGTCCGTATGACCAAGCAACCGCACGGGGGGCGAGGGAGGACCTCGCCCTCATCTTTTATCTATGTTTCTTCGCAAGCCTGAATACCGGATATCCCCTTCAACCCGCAAACCATGGATAACAAGAAGTTGTGCAAATTCAGATGCTGAAGATACAGTGAACATGTAACTATAAAGTGAACCCTGCCCCATGTCGATAACAATATTGCTCTTGAGTTGGCGGCCGGTTCCGACCAATTCTCGGTTCCGTTAAGCCAATGGAAACAGTCAATCGAGGGTGTGGCGATGCGAAACGTTATATGGAATCTCATCGGAATAGTAACGGCAATAGGAATGTTCTGTCCTCATTCGGAGGGCGCGAAGGACGTGATTGTCGTCGGATGCCCGATGCCGGTCCAAGCGTGCTACGGGGAGAACGGCGTGCGAGGATTGACCCTGGCGGCGGAGGAGATCAACGCCATGGGCGGAATACGCATAAAGGGCAAGAACTATCCGATCAAGCTGGAGATTGTGGATACGGGCGATCTTGACCCCAAAACGCCGGAAGCGGACGTCATGGCCAAGGTGGAGAAGCTGATTACAGAGACGAAAGTTGACGTTCTGGTGGGCGGACCGAACCGGTCGGAGTACGGCGTGGCGGCCATGGACGTCGTGGCCCGACACAACGTCGTGCATATCGCGTGCAGCGGCTGTTATACGCCGAAATGGACGAAAACCTATTCTTCAAACCCGCAGAAATACCGCAAATCATTCCGAATGAGCGGAGACATCGAATGGTATATCGAGGAGACACGTGGACTACTCCGGGAAATGCGGGAGAAACTTGGTTTTAAGAAGATGTTTATCCTCATCCAGGATGCTTTGATGTGTCGCGACGCGGCAAGGATGGTCAAGCAAGCGGCGATAAAAGACGGCTGGGAGATTGTCGGGGAGGGCGCGGATCCAACCGAGACGACGGACTTTTCAGCAAATTTGAGGAAGTGCAAGCAGTCCGGCGCGCACGTGCTTTTCGTTTGGAACTACAGTCCGAATACGTCGTATCTACTGGAACAGTGGACGAACATGGAGATCCCGGCGCTTCCGGTTGGGTACATGGCGGCGGCGGAAGATCCCGGATTCTGGAAACAGACGAAAGGAAAATGCGCGTATTCGGTGATCACGCTGTCGGAGGCAGGGGTGACGTTATCAGACGTTACACCTTGGTCGCGGCGATATTACCGGGCGTATGAGAAGCGTTGGGGCGTCGCCCCGCGTGGAACGTCTTCAGCGTCGTGCTACGAGGGCATGTACGCATTGAAGGATGCGGTGGAGCGTGCCGGCGGATTGACTCCGGAAGTCCTCATCCCGGCTTTGGAAAAGACCAATCTTCCCGTGGTTCGCGGATGCCTTCGGTTTGATTCACGTCATCAGTGCGTGTTTGGCTATGATCCCAAGACATGCATTCTGGGGAATTGGGCGCAGTGGCAGGATGGAAGTCGAGTCACGTTATGGCCGAAGGCGGCCAAGATGGGTGATATGAAGATGCCGCCCTGGCTTCAGTGGTGGTGGTTGAAGGCCCGTTAGCGCGTACTGAATCGAGGATGGAGAACCTCGGCGCCCAGGAGAAGGGTGATATGGCGAAACGATCGAGCATACGATGGAAACTATCGTTGATCACGGGGGGAGGGTTCGCCCTGGGATTCCTGACCATCGCGATCATCAACATTGTCAACCTTCGGAACGTCTATAGGTCGGGCTTGGAGGAGGAGTCGCTGGTCATATCACGACACTTGAAAGGAGTGATCCAGAACAACCTTCGCGACCTTCCGCTCGACGGATTTATTGGGATGAGTTCGTATCTTCAGAGCCTGGTGGAACTCAACCGGCACATCGATTACTGTTATGTAGCGGACAAGAAGGGCAAAGTCTTATACTCCTATCAGCGACCTGGCAAGGAGAACGTCCATTGCACCGAAGGACCATCGTTTGACAATCCCGAAGACCATCAGGTTCTCGCGCGAGAAAAATATTACGAAACGGTGACTCCGATCTTCAAGGAAAAGGACATGGTCGGGACCATCCGCCTCGGAATTCCGAGGGAGTTGACCGATTCTCTGGTGAGGCAGTCCGTGGGTCGCAATATCCTGATCGGAGCGGCAGTCCTCCTGGTGTCCCTGGTCCTGCAATCATCACTCTTGAAGCGAAGCATCACGCTTCCCATTTCACGATTGTCCAATCGCGTGGAAGAAATCAACTCTCATTTGAATCTCACGGGCGCATCCGACGACACGGGAGGCGACGAGTTGGTTCGATTTGCCAGGTCATTGGACATGCTGAGAGAGGAAGTGGAAAGCAAGACCGTCTCCAAGGATTACGTCGACAATGTTATTGGAAGCATGAGCGACGCGTTATTCGTGGTGAACGCGGAGGGCCGAATCGAGACAGCGAACCCGTCGGCATGCCTTTTGATGGGACGTCCGGAAAAAGATATTCTTGGACAATCCCTCGCGAAGCTGCTGGACTCGGATGATGCCATCTTCCTGCCGGCCAATTTGACTCTCAGATCACAAGAAGGCACAATTCAGAACCATGAGACCACGATCAAACGCGCAGACGGAACGACGGTCCCGGTGTTCGTCAGTTGCGCCGCGATGCGAAATGGAGCGTCGGGAGCGGCGAAGGTCGTCTGCACGATCCGGGACATTACGGAACGCAAGCGGGCGGAGGAACAGTTGCGGGAGGCGGAAGCGCGATATGGAGAATTGATTCACACTCTTCCTGTGGGGCTATACCGAAATCGGCCGGACAAGGATGGGCGTTTCATCATGGCCAATCCGGCCATGGCACGCGTGTTCGGATACGATTCGGTGGAAGAGTTTCTAAACGTCAAGGCCCGCGATCTCTATGTGAATCCCGAGGATAGAGAGATCCTGTTGGAAAAGTTCCGTCACGACGGGAAAGTCGTAGGCGAAGAATTCCAATTCCGAAAGAAAGATGGAACCATCATATGGGGCGCGTTAACGGCCCATGTGGTTATGAATGATCAAGGCGAGATCGACTATTTTGATGGGAGCGTGGAAGACGTAACGCGTCGAAAGCAGGCGGAAGAGGAGATGCGATCGGCGAAAGAGGCGGCGGAGGCGGCCAATGTGGCCAAGAGTCAATTCCTGGCCAACATGAGTCACGAGTTGCGAACACCCATGAACGGAATCATCGGTATGACGGAGTTGGCATTGGACACAGACTTGTCGACTGATCAGCGAGAGTATCTGGACATGGTGAAGACCTCGGCCGATTCGCTGTTGTCGATCCTCAACGATATCCTGGACTTCTCCAAGATCGAGGCGGGCAAGATGGAACTGTGTCCGGACGAATTCCACCTGCGAGACTGCCTGGAAAGTACCATCGCCACGTTGGCCATGCGAGCCCACCAGAAGGGATTGGAGCTCACCTGTCGAATTCCTCCGGAGACGCCGGAATGGCTGATAGGAGACTCCGGACGGATTCGTCAGATTCTGGTCAACCTGGTCGGCAATGCTTTGAAATTCACGGAAAAGGGCGAAGTCACGGTTGAAGTCTCCCCCCAACAGTCAGTGGGAGACACCGTTACTCTGCAATTCACGGTCCGCGATACGGGCATCGGAATCCCCGCGGACAAACAGGATCTGATATTCAAGGCCTTCGAACAGGCAGATAGTTCCACGACCCGCAAATACGGGGGAACGGGTCTGGGATTGGCCATTTCTTCCCAACTCGTGCGGATGATGGGTGGGAAGATTTGGGTGGAAAGCAACGTCGGACAGGGAAGCGCCTTCCACTTCACCGCAAATCTGAAGATGACGGAGAAGACACGTGAGCGTCCCACGGCGTGCGAACCAGAGCATCTGCAGAACTTGCCCGTACTGATTGTCGATGACAACATGACCAACCGGCGAATTCTGAAAGAGACTCTCGCTCATTGGGGAATGCGCCCGGTGGCGGTGGAGGACGGACCGTCCGCCATTTTGGCCATGCACGAAGCCCGGGACCAAGGACGGGCGTTCCCTCTGGTCCTTCTGGACGTCTGCATGCCGAATATGGACGGATTCATGGTGGCCAAACAGATTCAGCAGGACTCAACGCTGGCGGGAACAACGATTCTAATGCTGTCTTCCGCCGGCATGGGCGATCATGTTTCTCAATGTCGTGATCTGAGAATCGCGGGGCATTGCGTCAAGCCCATTCGCCAGTCGGAGCTGCGCAATGCCATTCTCGGCGCTCTGGGAATTGGCGAAACTTCACATGAGAACCATGGAAAGATGGCAAATCCGTCGGCACTGAAGAGCGCCCGCAATTCACGAATCCTGCTGGCTGAGGACAATCCCGTCAACCAGAAGCTCGCCGTTAAGATGTTGGAGAAATGGGGGCATACCGTCGTGGTAGCTGGGAATGGAAAAGAGGCAGTAGCGCAGTGGGAGCGTCAGGAATTTGATCTGATCCTCATGGATGTCCAGATGCCGGAGATGGGCGGCCTTGAAGCCACCCAAGTTATTCGGGAGAAGGAGAAGGGAACGGGTCGGCATATTCCCATTATCGCCATGACCGCTCATGCCATGAAGGGGGATCGGGACAAGTGCCTGGAGATGGGCATGGACGGATATGTCTCCAAACCGATCCACATCCAGGAAGTGTTCGAGGCGGTCGAGGATGCCATATGTCAAGAATCGGCACATTAAAGGATCCTGGCCAATTCCTCCGGGACATCCCAAAGGAAACGGGGAAGACGAGTCCCGCCAAAATGACCCGTTCCTGACAGTCGACAACCAATCCCCTTGAGATAACTGACAGCTATTTCTCCAAAGCTATTTTTATATAACTTTCTTTTCATGATTTCCATTGACACATACATGCTTTTATGCGCATAATATGTACATCTTTTACGCACATAAACGACATACTAAGGAGCATATAACTGTGGCGGATAGTATCGCTCTCGAAAAGACGAATAAGAAGAACCTGCCGCTCTACGAACAAATTCGACGGCGACTCCGCGAGTCAATCGAGTCCTCATCATATAAACCCGGCGAGCGTCTCCCGGCCATTTCCGCCCTGGTCAAGGCACTCGATGTCGATGCGAGGACTATTCGATCGGCCCTGGCGCATCTTGAGGAGGAAGGGCTGATCACTTACACCCCCCGCCGAGGCGCGGTCGTCACCCGGGCCACGACGAAAAAGAATGCCATTGCCGCCGTCTGGGCCGCCCAACCCGACTACCGCATCATTCACATGCGTGAAGGCATTCGACGGTATGCGAAGGAGAACAATCTCGAGTTTCGGATCTTCATGTCACCGCAAGGACACGAACAGACGCTCGATATTCTCTGCAATATCGAAAAGTGCGGCGTGGACGGAGTGATTGTCATACCATTTAACACTCCGGAATATCTGGTCACCATTGAGAAACTAACGGCAGCGAAATTTCCGATTGTATCCGTTCGAACGATTGAGGAATTGGCCATTTCCTCCGTCGAAACCGACAGCTTCGGGTCGGGTTATCAGGCCACCAGTTTTCTTATCGACAAGTATCATCAGCCAGCCTATCTTCTGACTCCACCGCTCGACGAAGCCAACAGCCGCGACCGCCACGCGGGTTTCACCAAGGCCATGACCGACGCCGGCTACAGTCGCGACGTGATCGAAAGCCACACCTGCTGGATCGACGTCGATATCAGTGATCCGAACTACTGGCCTCTGGATAAGAACTGGCTGCCCGCATTCCACCGAGCGAAGAAATTGCTTGAGGACGTCAAGACACCGATTAACGTCGTCTGCACCAATGACTACATCGCCAAGGGCGTGTATGAAGCCGCCGCCGAACGCCAACGGACCATCGGTCAGGATGTCCGCGTCGTGGGCATCGACGATCTTCCTCTGGCCAAGTTGCTCGATCCTCCGCTGACGACGGTCAACTCCCCCAAGGAGGAAGTGGGATATGAAGCCGCCCGTGTTCTGCACGGACTGATCAGGGACCACAGCCATCCCGTTCTGCACGTTCACCTACCGGTGGAATTGATCGTACGGAAATCGGCCTAGGAAATTTTCGATTTTGGATTTTCGATTTTGGATTGAAGAAGGACAAGCCATGCGACGATCTAAGGCATTTACGCTGATTGAACTGTTGGTGGTCGTGGCGATTATCGCCGTGCTGATCGCAATTCTGTTGCCTTCTCTCACCCAAGCCCGGGATAGCGCGAAACGCGTGACTTGTGTCGCCCATCTTCAGCAGCAAGGAACGGCTTTGCAGATGTACCGAAGCGACTACGCGGGTCGGGGACCGGCGGCCGATTATTACGACGGGAACATCTCCGAGTGGGAAGGCGGTTGGCACAAGATCCAGTTCGGCCTGCTCTTTTCTTACGTCGGCGAGGACTGGGATACCTACCGATCTGACTTGAAATTGACTCGTCCCCCCATCTTTGCCTGCCCCATGAACGTTCCAGCCTTGCGGTACGGCGTCGAGGCGAGACAATGGCAGCCATGGAACGGCTGGACCGATTACTACATGCGGCCCGATACCATGTTCTCCTTCAATGATCAGACGGAAGGAGGACGAGCGGCCATCACCGATTTTGTCCGGGAGCTGCATCCATACTACGCGGATAACCCGGTGGATTGGAACCACTTCAACGGAAGCAACATTCTGTATTGGGACGGGCACGCCGAATGGTGGACCATCGGCAAATGGTGGGAACACTATAACCCCGGCCGAATCTGGGAATGGACCATCTTGGACCAGTATTGATCTTCAGGAGTCATGCGCAATGTTGAAAATCGTCTCTCTGTCATGTCTGATTTTGTCGTTCTCATTTTCTGCATTGGCCACGGAACCCAAGCCGTCTCTGCCAGATCCTGGTTTTGAGGAAAAGAACGCGTCCGGCCTGCCCGCCGGATGGATTTGGGGCTCGTCCTCGCCAAAAGCGAAGGTCTCATGCCTCATCGTAGATGAAAAGCCTCGCAGCGGCAAGTCTTGTGTGAAACTGACAACAGCTCAGCCCGTGGAACCAAACGTTTACGGTTCACTGAGCGTCAAGATCCCGTGTGAGCCGATGACAGAGTACCAGTTCACGCTTTACGTCCGCGCGGAGGAACATAACGGCGATTGCTGGTTCGGCGGCGGGCGAAATTGGCTTTGGCGAAACCCGATCCCCAAGGGCACATATGACTGGACGCGTCTGGACGGGTGGTATCGCACCGGTCCCGACGAAACTTCGTTCTCGTTCATGGTCAACGTCGAAGGCAAGGCCAAGGGAATCTGGATCGATGATATTCGCATGGAACGCATGGCCCGGTCCACCGATCCGACCGTTAAGCCGCCGATCACGCCCTGGACGAAAGACAAGGTCCTCGCGGCGATTCAGCCGATTCGCGAGAAGGCGCTGCAGTGGCGTCAGCGGCTTGAATTTCTGCGCAAAAAGGGCGCCCATATCGACTACGCACTTATCAAGCTGTCGCTGATCGAGACATTTCTCCCCCGCATAGATGAAGAACTGAAAAAGGATCCGAAGTATCTCCTGCAGGCAACGATGATCGCGATGGAACTCAAGCCAGTCGCCATAGGCCTGGAGAAGGACCTGGCCGAACTGGAAAAGGACCCCACGAGTGTTCCGGCGGCGGTTCGCTACCGCACGGGCAAGATCGAACGCGATGGCTACACGCAGATCGGAAGCGTCCTCGATCCCGCCACAGGCAAGACCGAACGTCGTCCCGTGATCTTTACGGGATACGGGAATTTTCACACCGTGCTGAACGAGTCGGCCAAGTGGCAGGACCTGGGATGCAACGTGATAACCCCCGAGATGGGACCGAGCAGCGTGGTCAGCGGCAAACCAGACGGTACGCTCGTCGTCGATGAGAAGCCCATCGATGAACTGGTCAAGAAATTCAAAGCCGCCGCAGAGCACAACGTGGCCATCGTTTTTCTCATCTCCCCCCACTACATGCCGCCCTGCTCCGGCAGCGCGTTCTGGTACGGCGACGAGCCCGGCGTGTCGGACGTGATGGAAGCATACATGCGGGCTTTGATTCCAAAGATCAAAGACATTCCATCGCTGCACAGTATTGTGCTATCGAACGAGCCGGCGTGCGCAGCCAGTCCGGATAACAAGCACTTTTACCACACATGGCGGCAATTCCTGAGGAAGAAGTACGGCACGATTGACAAGCTCAACAAGATGTACGGCGGGACCACATACAAAGGTTTTTGGGAGGTCCCTTTGCCGCCCGGCGAAAAATGGCTGGCGGGATACTATGAACCTAAGGACCGCGTCTGGCACGGCGACTGGATGACCTGCAACAACCTCCGATTTGCCGAGTGGCACAAGCGAATCGCAGACGTGATTCATGAGGAGGCACCGAACGTAGCAGTGCACACCAAGATCTGCGCCGGCTACATGCAGGGCTCGGGATTACCCGTCGCCAACGGGATTGATCCGGAGATGTTCGCCGGATTCACACAGTATGTGGGGTATGATGACGCGAGTGGCGTCCGTATCACGAATGATGTAATGTCATCGTTTCAGAAAGCTCCAGCGGTCAATTCAGAGAACCATATTCTCACGCCGGACGAAAACTACAACATGCTCGACCCTCGTCGTTTCTACCTGGATCTATTTGCACAAGCGATGCACGGCCAGTTCATCAGTACGGCGTGGACGTACGAGCCGACGTGTGAACCGATGGCCTTGTGGGATTTTTCGGTTCGACCGGCGTGTATGGAAGCCTACGGCCGCGCGGGACTGGATCTGATGCGGGTGGCACCAGCATTGGCAGCCATTCAGAATACGCCCCGGCAAGTGGCGATCATTTACAGTCCGACGTCGTTCTACTACAACGAGGATCACCACCCCGTCTGGCGGGCAGCGTGGGATGCGTTTTTCGGCACCGGATTGCGGGTTCGGTTCCTGTCGGAAAACCAGATACAGAAATCTGACTTCGGTGACACCAAGGTGCTCATCCTGCCCGAGGCGCAGGTTGTCGAATCTCAAACGTTGGACGGCCTGAAGACATTCACACAGGCGGGCGGGAAAGTCATCTTCGTCGGCCATTCGCTCGAGTATACACCCGGCTGGATGCCCGTCGAGAAAAAGTTAGCCGATTCACTGGCGTGGAAAAAGCTCGACCCCAGCCTGGCAGATTGGCAGAGACAACTGACGACGCTTGTGGCTGAGGCAGGAATTGTCCCTGACGTGATGTTGACCTCCCCCAGCGGGCAGCAGGTTCCGGGAATTCACTGGCTCTGCGGCACGCTGAACGGCCAGAAAGTCATCGCCGTCTTGAATATGACGGACAAACCAGTGGAGCTAACGGTGAACGGCGGCAAAACGGCGAAGATATTCAACCTGATCACGGAGAAAGAATCTCGCCTGCCGGCCACGGTGCCCGCGATCGGCGCGACTGTCTGGCGAATCGAGTAATTGTCGGATCGACGATGGGCTCAAGCACGATGCTTGAGCGACTCTATGACGGAATAAGGACCGTCTTCACTTTCGGCCCCAGCGGATGCCATTGGCGAGCGTTATCGCGGACGAACACCACGGTGGTGTCCGCCCCCACAGCCCCCGCCAGATGCGAGATACCGTTGTCGTTTCCCACATATCGCTTCGAGAGGGCGAGCAAGCCGGCCACCTTTTCCATCGGCCAGTCAAAGAAGACCTGCCCTGCCGATCGGAGGGTCTCAATCTCACCGACTGGGAATTGCTCAAGTTCCACTTCACCCAGGAGGATGCCCACCTGCTGCCCATCGCGAGCGACCTCGTCCATCATCGCCCGAAATTTGGCCATCGGCCAGCGTTTCGCCCGGCTTGAGGCACCGGGATGAAACAGGGTCAAGCCGTCGTGTCCCGACTGCCGCACAGCGTCCAGAACGTCCGGCGCTACCGCAAACGCCGTTCGCGGCAGTTCCACACAACCCCAGCCACCAACCTGCCCTGCCATGAATTCAAAAACGTGTCCTTGATAATCCTCCGGCAGTTTTGGGTCGATGTGAACGACTCGTCCCGAGCACAACTGGCTCAGCCGTGTCGCGAAAACGGTACCTCCACCGCACGTTACGTTGAGAACCACGTCAAATGATGCGAGAAAACTCCGGATTGTCTCCGGAACAGCCTCGTGATCTGTGAAAAGAAGATGCCAGCCGGGACGTTCGAAATCCTCAGAAGCGTCGATAATCTGAAGCGTCCGTGCGAGCCGTCCATGGGCTGGTTTGCCCAGGTACGTCCACCGATGCTTCCCCCACGTGTTGTCGCAGAGTTCCATCAGCCGGCAGGCGACGATGAAATCCCCAATTGCTCCGTGGTGAATGAAAAGAGCCTGCTTCATTCCCCGCTCTCGCTGGACACGATCCATCCGCCGCCCATCACAATTTCATTGTCGTAGAATACGACCGCCTGCCCCGGCGTGATCGCGAATTGCGGCTGTTCAAACTGAACGCGGACGCGATCCGCCCCCACCACTTCCGCCACGGCCGGCGCCGCCTGATGAGAGTACCGAATCTGGGCATGAACCTGTGTCGGTCCCCTGGGAACCGGAATGTGCCAGACCAATTCGCTCGCGATGAGTCCCCTACTCGCCAGGGCATTTCTCGGACCGACGACAATTGTATTGGCCATGGAATCGATCTTCACGACGTAGAGCGGCTCACCCGCTGCAATCCGCAAGCCTCGCCGCTGACCGATCGTGTAGCGGAATATGCCTTGATGTTCACCCAGAATATGTCCATTGAGATCGATGATCGGACCGGGCTTGCCGAGCACGCCCTCATACGCACCGAGGAACTTCACATAGTCGTCCTCGGGGACGAAACAAATCTCCTGGCTGTCTTCCTTATCGTGGATTGCCAGGTTCAACTCCTTTGCCTTCGCCCGAATCTCGTCCTTGCTCTCGGCCTCACCATTGGGAAAGAGGATGCACCCCAACTCGGGCCGGCGTATCCCGAAAAGGACATAGGATTGATCTTTTTCACGAAACTTGGCCCGGGCCAGCCGCGGGGACCCCGCGTGTTGCACGATCCGTGCGTAGTGTCCCGTCGCCAGATACTGGGCGCCCATCTGCCGGGCGAACGCCAGCAACTTGCCGAATTTAAGTTTCGCGTTGCACTTGACGCATGGGTTGGGTGTACGTCCCTGGGAATACTCATACGTGAAATAATTGATGATCTGCTGCATGTCCCAACTGTAGTCGACGACGTTCAGCTCGATCCCCAGTTGCTTGCATACCCGCTGGGCGTCGGACAGATGCCCCTTGAGGTTGTCGTCCAGTTTCATGTCCGGCGGAAGCATCCGCACAAATACGCCAGCGCAGTCGTACCCCTGCTCGATCAGCCGGGCCGCCGCCACCGAACTGTCCACGCCCCCGCTCATCGCCACCATGACCTTTGTTCGCTTGTCCATGAATGTATTATATAGGCCCGGTCGCCCCTTTGGCCAGTCCTTGTGTCGGCAAGAACCTGCCGTCATCGCCGATGCATAGCTGGATGGCCATTGATCGCGTACTCAACCCCGGTGGCCGATGGATCCATCAAGTGCGCGAGCGCAAAGGCGCAAAGCTGGAAAAGAGCCTTGGATGAGGCGGAGTAATATACCGGATGATATCACGCCCGAGTGGTTGTGGTTGAAGCCGCGGGACTCGTCTTCGCGGCAGCCTCGGATGCAGCTTTCGCAGCCGACCCGTTGAATTGATATTCCGGCACGAGATTCTTCAGTGACCTGCGCACAACATTCGGATCGTCCGCCTGCGTGAGCCGACCCAACTCTTCGATCCCAGCCATGAGGATCTTCCGGTCCACCGGCGCCCGGTGCCAGACCGCAATCTTTTCGTGGCTCGTCGGGGTCATGTCTTCGCCTTCGAGCGAGAGTTCCTCGAATAGTTTTTCACCCGGGCGCATTCCGCTGAAGACGATCTCGATATCCTCGCCGGGCGTATATCCGCTGAGCGTAATAAGGTCCCTGGCCAGATCGACGATTTTGACCGGTTCGCCCATGTCGAGCAGGAATATCTCGCCGCCCTTTCCGATGGCGGCCGCCTGCATGACAAGCTGGGCCGCTTCGGGAATTGTCATGAAGTACCGTCGCATCTCGGGGTGCGTCACAGTCACCGGACCACCGTGAGCGATTTGTTCCTTAAAGAGCGGAACCACCGACCCGTTGGATCCGAGCACGTTGCCGAACCGAACCGTCACATATTGCGTTCCGCTGGGCGAGGAGAGCCCTTGGATGTACATTTCAGCAATGCGTTTGCTGCATCCCATGACGCTCGTCGGGTTGACCGCCTTGTCCGTCGAAATCATGACGAACTTCTGACAACCGTACTTGCCCGCCGCGTCCGCGCAGTTCCGGGTACCGAAGATATTGTTCTTCACCGCTTCCGTCGGGTTCAGCTCCATCAGCGGAACGTGCTTGTGGGCGGCTGCGTGGAAGACCGCCGCCGGTCGCTCCAGGGCAAATACCTGATCCACACGCTCACGGTCGTAGATATCGCAAATATACGTGGCGATTTTGAGAGTCGGGAATTTCTTGCGTAATTCGTTTTCGATATGAAACAGGGGATTCTCCGCCTGTTCGATCAGCACGAGCTTGGCCGGGTTGAACGTGGCCACCTGTCGACACATTTCCGATCCGATCGACCCACCCGCCCCGGTAATCGCAACCACTTTGTTCTGAATATAGTCATTGATGGCCGCCGTATCCAGCTTGGCAGGTTCGCGACCCAGAAGGTCGTTTATGTCCACTTCCCGCATGCTCGATACTTTGACACGGCCGGAAATCAGATCCTTCAATGGGGGAAGCGTTCGGAACCGAACGTTGGTTCCCTGGCAGCGCTCAACGATCCGACGGATTTCCTTCGGAGACGCCGTCGGCAAGGCTATCAGGACTTCATCAATCTGGTACTTCTCGCAGTACTCCTTGATCCGGTCCGGGCTGCCCAGGACGCGATATCCCAGGATAGTCGCCCCGTGTTTGCTCGAATCTTCATCCAGAAGACCGATGACCTCATACTGCTCCACAGTCATGCGGTGAATTTCGCGAAGGGCCATCTCACCCACATCGCCCGCACCCAGTACGAGCACGCGAATCAATCGACCGCCCGCCAGCTGGCGGAATTCCTCATGATAGAGACGTACCGCCACTCGCACGCCGCACACCAGGGCGATCGTACACGCCCAGTCCAGCAGGAAGATCACCTGTTTGAATGTCTCGAATGACAGGGTCTCTTCAAAACCCGGGTTCATCTTCGGAAGCACATAGCCCCCGACAAAAAACACACCCACAAACAGAAATGTGCTGATGTGACTGGCCTTGGTTATCTGAATCAGATCCTGCAGCGAAACGTAACGCCACCACCCGTGATACAAGCCAAACGCCCAGAAGACCAACAACTTGATGACCAGCACAATGGACAGTATGGGTAAAAACAGTTGATGAAACCACTTATCGACGTTGGAGAAATTCTCCGCTAACCCGAAGGCCATCAACAGACTAAGCGCAAACAACACGACGTGAACGAAGACGATCAGAATACGACGGTAACGTAGAACCAGGGACTTGGGTTTACCGTTCTCGCCTACGCCGTCTTGTTCACCACCCCCCCGAGACGGTTCGGGATGGTCCATATTTGTCGCATGCTCTTCTTTTATCATGGAATCCTGCACTAGGCTATATTAGTTTAAGCCCGTTTCTAATTTATCGGCATTCTCATTGGAGACGTTGACTTTGAGGGCCAAAATACTTGCTTATCGAGGTGGTACCCGAATCTAACAGCGTAATTGATTAAAATCAACCACACTGAACTCTCTCTTACTATAATATAGCGAGAAAAAAGGGAAAATCAAAGCTCTTTCTCCTTGAGCCATAAAGTTCTTCGGTTTTCATTTGAAATATTGTACCCTTCACTGTATGAACATATAATAATGGATGGATCAATAATCTGTTCATGCCCCTGCGGGGGTCAGATAGGAAGGGAATGGCCTGAAAATTGCCGTTCCCAGATTGGTTTTTCGTCCTCGTAGCTCAATTGGATAGAGTGTTGGCCTCCGAAGCCAAAGGTTGCTGGTTCAAGTCCAGCCGGGGACGTTTTTTGATGCGCGGGTATTTTCCCGCCCCACGTCTGCTGTTATCGCGTTTTCTCCTTGCACTCAGAAAGATGATCTGACTCTGGAAGAAGGCAGAGTTGCCTTGTCGGATTGAAGGACAAAAAGAAGAGGGCGGGATGTTACACCCGCCCTCTGTCGCGTTCGATTGATTGGTTGTGCGGCCGTTAGTTGGACTTGCGACCGGCAACGCCCCTGGTCGTGGCGGAAATCTTCTTTGCCGGCTCCTTCGGGCGAAGCTTCCGGGTCGCGGCGCCCGCACGCCACATTTCCGAATCGCGGATCTGCGCGAGTTCCTTGCCCAGCAGTTCCTGATAGTTGGGCTTGCCGCACATGGAAATCACGCGTTTGGTTTCCGATCCATTGGCCACACGTTTGTACAGGTCCTTGAAGACGGGCAGGACGGCCTTTTTGAATTTCGGCTTCCAGTCCAGCGCGCCGCGTTGAGCGGTGGCGGAGCAGTTGGCGTACATCCAGTCCATTCCGTTTTCGTCGACGAGGCGGATGAGGCTCTGCGTGAGCTCTTCGACGGTCTCGTTGAACGCTTCGCTCGGGCTGTGGCCGTGGGCGCGAAGAACGTCATACTGAGCTTCCATTACACCCGCCAAACAGCCCATGAGCACGCCACGTTCGCCGGTCAGATCGCTGTACACTTCCTTCTCGAACGTCGTCGGGAAGAGGTAACCGGAACCGATCGCGATACCCAGGGCAATGGCCCGTTCACGAGCCCGGCCGGTGGCGTCCTGGAACACGCCGAAGCTGGAGTTGATTCCGGCGCCGGAAAGGAAGTTGCGACGCAGTGAAGTGCCCGAACCCTTCGGGGCAACCAGGATCACGTCGATATCCTTCGGCGGAATAACCTTGGTCTGGTTCTTATAGACGATGGAAAATCCGTGCGAGAAATACAGGGCCGAACCGGGTCGAATGTTCTTCTTCACGAGCGGCCAGATGGCTTTCTGGGCGGCGTCGGAGACGAGCATTTCGATGATCGTTCCGCGTTGGACGGCTTCTTCGAGATCGAACAGCGTCTTGCCCGGCTTCCAGCCGTCGGCGATGGCGCGGTCCCAGTCCTTCTTGATCTTCTTCGACTGGCCGATGATCACGTTGAACCCATTGTCCTTCATATTCAGGGCCTGGGCCGGTCCCTGCACACCGTATCCGAGAACGGCGATCGTTTCATTCTTCAGAACCTTGCGGGCGCGTTCCATCGGAAACTCTTTCCGCATGATGACATCTTCTTTGACTCCACCAAAATCGATTTTTGCCATGACAATACATCTCCTCAATTGAAAATTCGGTATTTTCAGAGCCGCAGCCCGAACAAGGCTGACCAGCCGATTCGTCAAAAACCAACCTGAAAGTTTAGCGATATCATACTGTAAAGCAATAGAATTTCATATTTTTGCGCGAAATACAAGCCCCCTGTCAACAGGATTTGCAGCCCATCAACTCCCGTGGATACTCGCTTCACATGGTAAGACTTTTTCGCCATCATCCAAGCTTCAAGAATGTTCTGCCGAGCGAGGGCTATTCGTTCGTCCGACCGGTGACACCCTTTTTGTGGTTCTTCCTCGCTCGCTCCATGATCTTGTTTCCCCAGCGTGTCGGATATCGTCCTGTGACGCATCCCAGACACAGAGAATCGTTGTCGGTTCCGATGATTTTTCCGAGATCCTCCACGGAAAGGTATCGAAGGGTATCGACGCCCAGGGATTTTGCCATCTTCTTGAGCATATCCGATGTGGGAGTCCCGTTGTAGCGTGACCCGACATACTTGGGCGCGAACAGCTCGTCGAGCGTAGACATATCAATTCCGTAGAAACATGGAGCCACGATGGGCGGGCAGGCAACGCGGACGTGGACCTCACGGGCGTGCCCGGTCTCCCGAAGCTGGTTCGCCAGCACCCTCAGCGTGGTCGATCGGACAATGGAATCTTCCACCAGGAACACGCGTTTCCCGGCCAGGATCGACGACAGCGCCGTATACTTGCTCCGGGCGCTCTGATTGCGGGTGGAGTTCGGCTGAATGAACGTTCGTCCGACATACCGATTACGGATAAGCCCCTCGACACAGGGAATCTTCATATAATAGGCGAAGGAGTCGGCGGCCGCCTTGGCGGTGTCCGGAACGGGAACGACGATGCAAGAATCGTCCATTTTCTGGTCTTCCAGTTCGGCCAGGCGTTTCCCTGCGTCGGCGCGGGATTGATAGACTCCGAGCGAGTCAATTTCGCTGGCCACATTGGAGAAATAGACCCACTCAAAGAAGCATCGTGCCTTTCGGCGTGGCGTGGCGAACCGCTCGAACCGCAACTTTCCATTCTCGATGATGGCCATCTGTCCGGGTTCCAGGGGGTGGGTTGTCCTGAAACCAATATTCGTCAGAGCGACCGATTCACTGGCAGCAGCAAAGAGTCGGCCCTGGACAGCCCAACTCAGTGGACGAAACGCCATCGGGTCTCGAGCGACGAACATCCGCCCCATTCCATCCAGAAAGACGATATTGTACGCGCCATCAAAATCACGGGCCAGCGAACCCATTACCTGACGCAGTTGCGGCGGCTTTTCCCCGCGAATCCGGTACGCCAGGTAGTGCATGATGATTTCAGTATCAGTGTTGAGAGAGAAATGATAGTCGCGTTTGGAATGGAGCCGATCTCGGAGATCGGTATAGTTCGTCAGCGTACCGTTGAACGCGAAACTGAACCACTTCCACAGTCGTCCGTGATGACGTTCGAACGGCTGAGCATACCGAACATCATCGGCGCCGCAGGTGGCATAGCGGGTATGCCCGATGGCGGCTCTTCCCGTATAGTTCTGCATGATGGAGAGAAATTTCTCCGGCCGGGACATTCGGAAGACTTCGCTGACCGTGCCGAGGTCCTTGAATGTATCGACAATCTGCGGTTCATTAGGATTATAGCGGCTGATCCCGGCGGCAAGCTGTCCACGATTCTGCAGGTCGAGCAGCATTCTCGGCATGAGGGGAACAACGTTCTCCCCGAGGCTATCCCATTCCGAAGAGGTGTCGCCGTTGACCGGCTCATCCAATAAATACAGGGCGGCCACGCCGCACTCATGTTTGATCTCTTCACTCATCGATGACTCCAACCGATTTTCCAGAAAGCGGCCCGGACCGGAAAAACCGGCACCGCAAGGGGCGTTAGACGATCGGTGAAGGGAATCATATAGGAAGAGAGGTGAAATGTCCATGATCGGGGCTTTATTTTTGCCGGTACATTTTACTCTTGACTACGTATTCTCGTATGTTATAATGCATTTTAGTCCTAATTTCACGGCGGCGGAATTTCTTTTCCGAGGCCAGGGAGCGTTTTGATGCCCGTGAATCAGAAGGAATTAGCGAGGGTGGCGGGAGTGAGCCAGGTGACGGTGTCCCGCGTGCTGCGTGGGCATCCTTCGGTAGCGCCGGCGTTGCGGGAGCGTGTTCTGGCGGCCCGGAAGCAGTATGGATATTACCCGCGGGCCGACGCTCGGGCAATGCGGCTGGGGAAGTTCAGACAGATCGCGTGCGTGGTCACCCGATTCGGACCCAAGGGGACCAGCCACACCATTTATTCCGGATACCTGGATCCGGTGGTAGATTATTTGTCGTCGCGGAATTATGCCATGATTTTTGAGACGTTTCATCTGAACATCAAGACGGGGGAGTTGGTGGACGCCCCGCGACTGTTGTCGGAGTTGGCAGTGGACGGGATTCTGGGCATTACGTCGGCGAGTCCGGTGTTGGGATCGGTGGATCGGCGGCTTGATGAGCTGGGAGCGCCGGCGGTGTGGGTGAATCGCGATCCTGAACCGGACATCGCCTGCGTTGTGAGCGACGAGGCGGCCAACGCGCGAATACTGACTCGCCACTTGATCGACCTGGGTCATGAGCGGATCGGATATTTCGGAGGCAAGGGCAGGCATTACTCGACGCTTCAACGCAGGAACGGGGTTCGCCGGGAGCTTGAATCGGCTGGGTTGGATACTTCGTATACCGAGTTCACCGAACCGAACCGTGAAATGGCGCATCTGGAGGCCCTTCTGGACCAAGCGTCGCGACCAACGGCGTTGATTTGCTACAATCTTCAATATTATTACATGGCGGCGCAGGCTATTCTGTTGCGGGGTCTGCGTGTCCCCAGGGACCAGTCTTTGTGTTATTTCGCGTCGGCTTGGGAACTGCCGACCTTCGCCCATTATCCGGTCACGGTGATGGCGATCCCGGAGCTTCAAATGGCGAGGGCAGGCGCGGAGCTTCTGCTGAAGACCATCGAGAAGCGGGGGCAGAAGGACCCGATTCAGCCGATTGTCGGCGAGCTATCGCCTGGCATTACGACCAGTCCGCCGGGGGAGGACATCGACCGACGAACCATCCCGGATCTTCGGGAGAATCGATATTCACTTGGCCGAAGAATCGCGGATTCTGCAAATGAAAAGGCGGACAATCCATGAAGAAAGCATTTACCTTAATTGAGTTGCTCGTGGTGGTGGCGATTATTGCCGTGTTGATCGCGATTTTGCTTCCGGCGATTCAGCAGGCACGGGAACAGGCGAAGTCGGTGGGATGTCAGAATAATCTTCGGCAACTGATGATGGGGCAGACATTTTACGCTCAGGATTATAAGGCCTATGCGGGGTATGATTCGAGCGGTTCTCCTCCCATCAAATTGCTGAGCGACACACCCGACTACATCGGGTGCGGACGACTCCTGCGGGACTGGACGGCCAAGTTGGGTGAACCGATCAATATTGCGCCGTACGTGTGTCCGAGTGAGCCCCAGGTGATCGCGACCTGGTATGGACAATGGGGACGTCGGGAAGGGAACGGAGTCATGCAGCCATTCGGGTGGAATACCTTGTTGGGCGGGTGGGTCTACAATCCGCAGAATCCGCCGCCACCTCCCTACTTCCCCTTCGTCAAGGCGGAAAGCGTCACCCGGCCGTCCGGTATTCTCGGCTGGGCGGACGTTATCGAGCATGGGGTGTTCATGCCGCCATACTTCGGGTGGGGGAACTTCATCGTTTTGCGCCATTCTCGCGGAACAGGCAACTATGCCAACGCCGTCTATCTCGACGGGCACTGCGAACAAGTTCGTTCGGACACCGTCGGGAATCCATTCCTGTATGATCCTAGTCTCTGACAGAAATATCCATCCGAAAGGAGTCTTCGCCATGCGATCAGCATCGTTCGCGTTCCGCCTTCTACCGTATCTGCTTATTTCTTCCGCGTCGTTTGGAGTCGACATGTCGACTTCCGTCGACTGCCAAATTCGATTCGGGTTGTCGAGTCGGTACCATCATCCGAACGGGTATATGTCGATCAGTTTTGACCCGCAGGACCTGCTGCGTAATCCTGTTCCCGGGGAGAAGGTGGAGCCGGGCCGTTATGATTTGTACGTTCGCGCGGCGCCGGACGGCGACGGCAAGGCGGTGCGATGCATTGACGTTGGTTTGGCGGACGCGGTGTCGTACGTGCGGTACAATCCCCCGGCCGGGCCTCAGTGGATCGGGCCGATTTCGCTCAAGACATCGTATGCGACGGACGCGATCGAGCTTCGCGGCTCGGGACACGTCATGCTCGACTGCTTCCGGATTCTTCCGTCTGGGGCGCCGTTTCCGGAAAAGGAAGGCAAGCCGGTCGCCAGTTTGCCGCAGGAAGGCTGGAAGACAATTTGGGTGGATTTTCCGACGTATCCGGCGTGGTTTACGCCGGAGATGCCGGTAACCATCCGCGTGCGGACGGGCGCGCCGAGCGGAACCGATGCGGCCGCGGTCAACTGCCGCATTTTTGACTATGAACACAAGGAAGTCGCGGCGTTTCGCTTCAAAGTCGCGATGAATGGGAAGCAGACGGCACAGAACATTCCCGTACCGACGAGATTCGGTCCGTATTTGCTGCGTTTTTTCATCACGATGCCCGGCGTCAAGGAGTTTGAGGTGCAGCGGGTGGTCACGCGCGTCAGCTCGCCGCTGGAGTTCACCTGCGACCGGTTCGGCGGGCATGGAAATGTTCCATTTCTGAGATTGCTCGGCGCGGGATGGAATCGACTTTGGGATTCGGGCGGCGGGAACACGCACTGGCCGAACGTGGAGCCGGAAAAGGGAAAGTTCACGTGGGACGATGATCTGCCGGCGGCGGGCGACGTCAAGGCCTTGGGGATGCTCGAACGGGCGCCGTCGTGGTTCAAGAAGGACATTTATGAGGGTTCCGCCGACTGGTTGAACTATGTGCGGCAGACGGTGACGCATTTTAGAGGCAAGATTCCCGTCTGGGAGATCCGCAATGAGCCCTACGAGAAGCCCACGGACGAATTTGCGAAAAAGCACGTGGCCCTGGTCAAAGCAACGGCGAAAGTGATTCGCGAAAGCGATCCGAAGGCGCTTGTCATGTCCGGCGGACCACCGGAGGAGATTCCGCCGGGTCTGGGTTGGTGGGAGAACCTTGCCAAGCAGGGTTTGCTGGAACCCATTGATGTCATCGCCGCGCATTTGTATTTCGGCGGCGGCGGAACGTATCCGTTGGATCAGGACCTGCGCTTCGACGCCTATGCGACGTCGCTGCGAAAGCTGTGCGACCAGTACGGCGGCAAGGGCAAGGTGATATGGGATACGGAATCGGGATTGTGCCCGATGGAAAGCTTCTACGTCGGGAGGCCGGCAACGTACGGATTGTGGAGCAGCGCGGGATTCACTCCGCGCGACCCGGTGCCCTATCTGATCGGAACGGCCATGGCGGCGCGATACGTGATCTTACACTTCTGGCACGATATCCGATGGAATTATTACCACACCACTGGGGCGTGTTACGGTAATTCCTGGGCGTTGTGCGATTTTGACGAAACGCCGTTGCCCGCGGCGGCGTCGATGGCGCAGATGATTCGCCTATTGGCCCAGGCCAAGGGGGACGGGAAGGCGAAATTGCCTGACGGTTTGTGGGGAGTGAAATTCAAGGACGGCGAGACGCAGTTGGCTGCTTTCTGGTCGGTCCACCTGAAGCCGGGGGAGAAGCGATTTGTTCCGTACCCAGACGTGGCGAGAGTGAAAGTGCTCGATATGTTCGCCAATCCTGTTGGGAAGACCGATCGTCTTGAGGTCGGGATTTCACCGATCATCTTCGCCGGCGCTGCGGGGGTAGTAGAGAAGGCTGTCTCAGAGTTGAAAGTAACCAGCGAGATCGATCCGTCGGTAACCGGGCCCGCGAAGGTTTCCCTCCGGCTCACGGCGCCGGACATGAATCCCCCCGCCGTGTTAACGGCCAGTTCGGCCGCGCCGGGATATGGTCTTGATGTGCTCCGTGACGAGAAGGATGTGGGCACGGGCGAGCCGAAGGATTCCTGGTCGTCGGCCAAGGGCGATGAGCACTGGCTGGAGTATCGCTGGCCCGCGAAGAAGACGATCAACCGACTGCTGATTGCCTGGCCGCCGGGGGAAATTCCCAAGCAATACAAGATCGAGTGGTACGACGGGGCCGCCTGGCATTCATGCAGCGGAACACCCGACTGGCGAAGTCCGGGGATGCCATCGGAAGATTATACGATCACTCCCGTCGAAACCGACCGGCTGCGGGCGACATTCAGGAGCAAGGACGGCCGATCCGTCACAGTTTCCGAATTCGACGCGTTTTTCATTCCGCGATTGACGCCGCCGATCATGGAGATGCAGGAGATCTGGTCCAAACCGTTCAAACCATCGGCGGAAGGATACATTCGCGACTGGCTGGTCTGCGGTCCGTTCCCTTCGCCCGGATTGCGGTATGCACAGCAGAACAAACCCGCGAACTGGGACGAGGATATGCTGGATACCTGCTGGATCTACGGCAACGGGCACGGCGAGCCGGTGATCAGACCGCACGTCGGGCAAGAGCACGTTGCCTCGTTCCCCGAGGGAACACAAGCCCCGTGGAAACCGATGGACGTGCGCGTGGCGTGGCAGCCGGTGCATATGCAGGATGATAATCGCCTCGACCTGGCAAAATGCTTCACAAACAGCCTGCTGGTCAAGTCGGGGCGAATTGTGGAGCAATGTTTCGGTTATGCCGCGTGTTATATCGATACAGCCGCCGATATCGACGGCGTGATTTCAATTGGCAGCGACGACGGATATAAGATCTGGATCGACGACAAGGTCGTCGGCGAAAAGGTCGTATTCCGGGGCGCCAATCCCGATCAGGAGACTATCCCCGTCCAGATCGCCAAAGGCCGACACCGAATCCTCATCAAGATCCACAACGACATCGGCGGACACGAACTGTATTTCCGGTTCCTGGACAAGGCGGGCAAGCCGGTGACGGATTACACCGTGCATTTGGCGCCGTAGGAAAAGCTGTCGGCGTTCAGCGAGGAGAAAAAGCATTGGTATTCGAAGTCCAGATCGCTTCGTCGAAGACTCCTCGCAAAGACTCCTGGGGCATGGATGGTATCGGAGGTGTGCGGGGCGCTTGGCGCTGCGTGTACCAGGAGAAGATGGTGGGCATGGCCCAACCTTCAAAGAGAAGACGCACCACTCAGCGTTGGAGATTGATCCAGTAGTGTGAAACCGATTTGTTGGTTCGTTCGGAGATTGTTTCGCCGTCATATCGGCCGCAGTTCTTCTCGATGATTTTCGCGGAGGCAACATTATCCCGGTCGCAGGTCACCATCACCCGTAAATATCCTTTCTCTCTCGCTTTCATCAGAGTCAGAGCAAGAATCTTCGTTCCATATCCCTTTCGCCGTTCCGACGGGCGGATGATGTATCCGATGTGTCCGCCCTCGCGCCCCAGCGCGGGCGTCAGTCGAAGGCGAAAGTACGCTGGAAAGTCCGTCAGGCCCTCGTCAAAACGATCCTGGCCCAAGGCGTGAAATTCCTCGGCCATTTCACGAAAAGCCGCTTCCATGTCCAGCGTCAAGGAAACGAACTCCAGCAATTCACGGGCAAGCTCCGTCGCATAGCCGTTCCCCCAATAGCGACGAGTGAGTATATACCCAAGTTCACCATTGTTCTTATCCTTCAGCGTTAGTCCGCAGCCGCCGATCAGCTTGCCTTCGGATTTCAGGACCGCAGCCAGATCATAAACCTGCCGGTCTTCCTCCTGCTGCCGCCCAATAGACTCGCCAAGAAACTTCCGAGTCACCTCCGAATCGCTCGGACCGAACCGCGTGAACCGGGCCACTTCCGCGTCCGACGCGTACTCCCGCACATCGTCAAAATCCGACTCCCGGAACTCGCGCAAGATCAGCCGTTCGGTCTCGATGTCGCGAACCAGCATGACTCACTCCTTCTCAATAATGGCCACATAATTCGGTCCGCTGACGGGGATGAACCGTCGGACCCGCCACCCCGTCCCCACCAGAATCTCCTTTATCTCCGCCCTGGATACGAAAAGATAGTCAAACCACGGCCCAATGAGCGTCTTGTGCCGCGAACGCATACGAATTTGGCCGCCCATCCGACCCCGGGTGCGATTTCGTTTGTGATAGTTCAGGTGCTCGCGACAATCAGTCTTGTACGGGTCCAACGTCTGAGCGATGATCAGGGCTTGGGGCGAAGTCATTCGGTGGAACCGCTTGAGCAGTCGTCGGGCCCGGTTGAAATTGGCGACAAGCCCAAAATTATTCCCAAACATCACAATTGTATCGAATGGCCCCATTCCCGGCCTCAAGTCCGTGATTGACATGAGTCTCACCCTCTTGACGCCTCGTGCCCGACAGACTTTTACTGCCAGCGGCGATACATCGATTCCGAGCACATCCAGTCCCCTCTTCTGGAGGTGCAACGCGACCCTTCCCGCCCCGCAGCCGATATCCAACACCCGCCCCTTCGCGTACCCGATCGCCTTCTTCAACCCCGGCCGCCATTTGGCGTACGACGAAAAGTACCCGCTCAGATCCGACCGCCCAATGCTGATGAACCCGTCATCCCGCTCGATCATCTCGCGAACATCTTCCCCCTGGTAAAAATCCCACAACGCCTGACCGAACGCATCCTGCTGTCGTTTCATGCGATTCCTTTCACTTTCGTGCAAATACATTGATCCGTCGGAACGTCTCGAAGCATCGGCCGTCGACCTGGCGTGTCCGGTCGATCATCTTTCCGACCACGGCGTCACGAAATCTCTTCTTCTCCATGTCCGGAAGGTTGGCCAGGAACGGCACGAGGCACGGCTGATCGATCCACCGGATCATCTCCTCAGCCGAGGGGAAGAACCGGTCCGCATTCTCGTACCAGACACGCATATCGCGAAATTCAAACGATGCCAGCAGTTCGCGATACTCCTTGAGTCCCGGAAAGTACCATGGCCAGTCGAAACCGACAAAATACCCGAGAAAACGAGAATCATTCATCACCTCCCGGACAACACGAACCAGATTCTCGCAGTTGCCCTCCGCGGCGAAGTTGAACCGGATCATGCCGCCCGGCTTGGTCCGCATATACACCCGCTGGAGCATCTTACGATGATCCCGAACCCACTGCAACGTCGCATTCGAGAAAATCACGTCGAACTGATACTCGAAATTCAGCATCTCAATATCCATCAGCCGAAACGCGAGATTCTCGCGCTCGAGTTTCCTCGCTGTCTCGATCATATTCCACGACGAATCGATTCCGATCACCCTGCCATCGGGCACGCGCTGCGCCAGCCGCTCCGTCAGAACGCCGTCGCCACATCCCAGGTCGAGAATCCGCTCTTTTCCCGTCAAAGGAAGTTCGTCGATAACGCGAGTCCCCCACTCCTTCTGATGGGCGGAAGCCTTCTTGTAACTTTCACCGTCAAATCCATCGCACACCATATCATCCTCCTTTCCGGGTGGCGGGCCAGGGCAACTTTCAAGGCGTGTACTCCAGTTCCCCAGCCGCCAACCACCCATTTCAACCAAAGATGAAACAAGCTTCGGCTCGCACTCACTTCTTCGCCACAACGACCAGACGCTTCGCCTGATGATCGTACGGAGCACCCGCGAGATCGCCGTACACTTCAATATCACAGAACCCGCTGTCCGAAAGCATCATCGATAACTCGGTAGCCGAGTACAATCGGTGGCCCAACTGGTACTCGTGCCGGCTGTCATTCTCAAACTTGATCCAGCGGTTTTCGATCCAGCTCCAGTTTTGCGTGATCCGGCGCTCTTCGAGAAAGATGATGCCGTTTTCCTGATCCCACGTCCTTTCGCGGAATATCCGGGCAATGATTTCCTTTCCCGCCATCTCCATCAGCAGCGTTCCGCCAGGCCGAAGCGAACAGTAGATGTTCGCCAGCACCCGGCGATCGTCGTCCTGATTCTCAAAATATCCGAACGCGGTAAACATATTGACGGCTGCGTCGAACGTACTCGGCCGACAGAACCGCCGCATGTCGTCCTCGACCAGTTCCAAACTCAACGCCTCCGCTTCCGCACGTTTCTGTGCCTCCGCCAGATACGCCGCCGTCCGATCGACGCCCGTCACACGGTACCCGCGTCTTGCCAGTTCCAGCGAGTGTCGACCCGGGCCGCAGCACAAGTCCAGCACCGACGCCCCCGGCTCAACGTTCAGCAAGTTCAGCATCTGGTTGACTTCCTCAGGAACAACTTCCCATCGCTTGGGCCGAAACATATCCGTTCCAAATGTCTCCCAGAACACATCGTCTTCATGCCAAGGCTTCACCATTTCCATAGCCAAGCTCCTTCCCTGTACGGGTATATAGACATCACTCTTCGTAGGGTGAGTTTCTCAACCCACCATCTTCTCTCTTACCCTTCTTCGCACTAGCCATCAGTCCGCCTCCCACATTGCTGCCGCATCCAAGTACGTACGGGATTGCATCGTAGACATCCTCAAAGTCCAGGAACTCTTCATAGGCATCTCGATCGTTCAAGAGGCCTCGCACGAGTTCTTCATCTACGGATCGAACCAACGAACCGGGCGCAGACATCCGATCAATTCGGCATCCATGCCGGACCAGAAGATCCGACAGTTCGTCAGGCCTGAAACCATGCCAGCTTGGAAACAGACTCGGCTGAAGCCGCTTCAGTTCATCGGTCGCCACTAACGTGCCTGACGAGCAAACCTCACGCGTAGTCCTCAGGCGGCCGAAGTGTTTAAGGTCGAAACTCACGCCCTGAGGAATAATCTCCAGAGCGTTCATTACGCATACGATGAGCGTCGACCGCGTTACCCGCACCAGTTCCGCAACGGCTCCCTCATACTGGTCGTAGCAAAACGACAGCGGCGAATCGATGCAGAGCACCAGATCGAACTGGTCATCCTTGAATCCCGATAGATCCGTGATACTTCCCTGAACAAACTCGATTCCGGTAACATCCAAACTCTGCTCTCGGGCCAGTTGAAGCATCTTTGGAGACAAATCCAGATGAACAACCCTATGCCCTTCACGAGCAAGGGGAATGGAGAATCGACCTGTACCGGCCCCGGCGTCCAGGATCGCCATATTCGAATAGGACCCGATCTGTCTTCGGATTTCCCGCCAGATCAGATCCGTATGAACCTGCTTCCGAGGGGATCGGGCTTCGCGACTCGCCTCGTCGTCCGCCCGGCTGTCCCAGAATTCCTCAAGATGTTTTATGTGTTCGTGGCTCATTTCTCTTCTCTTTCTCAAGCATCTTCTTCGTGTCTTGGTGTCTTTGTGGTTAGCGTCTCTACTCTTCAGGGGCAGGCCCCCCGGCCGCGTTGTCACCGCGGCCAGGGTCGCCGGACCACCGCCAGCAGGTGCTGACCTATGTCAAGGCAGCCGGGTTCTCGGCACACCTTCACTTCCCACTGAAGCAATTCGCGCCATTTGTCGGGATTCGCTCGGATCCCGGCCAATCGATCGCCCCACGCCGCAACACTCGAATTTGAGGCGGACATGACGACGATCTCGGCTCCGCAGCTCTCGAGGAACGATCGGAGTTCCTCCGAGCTGAACAAGTGTGCATGATGCGTGCAATTCCGGTAGGTGCTCGGATGAATATCACCCGTCCGGACCACATTGGCCCGCTCTTCCGGGGTCGATTCCGCGATCACCTCCGGTAAGCTGTTCTGCATCGCGCCCCAACGCGACATCACGCCCAAAAGCACCACGCCGCCCGGCCGAACCACGCGGAGGATCTCGCCCATCGCCACGTCACGCCGGTCAAACACATAACTCAGCGGCGCCCCGTAGCAGATGACCGCGTCGAACGTTCCGTCTTCAAAGACGGACATGTCGCACACGTCGAGTTCCAGCCGGTCCATCACGGCCAGGTCGAATCCAAACCGCTCCGCATACTGCCGATTCAGCTCCAGTTGCCTCGGAGAGATGTCCGCCACGACGATTCGGGCGCCTAGCTCGGCCAGAATCTGTGTGAAGCGACCCGCGCCCGCGCCAATCTCCAGCACACGGTCGCCCGGCCGAATGTACTGCTCCAGGTAGTACCGATGGATGTGCAGTATGATCTCATGGGCCGGGCTCTGCACCAATCGGCCCCATTCTTTCTCGCCATATTGATTGTAAAATTCCCGAACCCAGTTCGGGTCGTACAGGCCGGTCTTACCGCCGGCGCCGCCGTACCGCTCAAGTCCGGGTGTCTTCGTTGTATTCATGTTCAATTCCTTTCTTACTTCCTTACAACCTCCGACATCCTGTCGAAGGCCAGCCCCGCACGTAACGTCGGGGTCTCTATCACTGTTTCCTTGTCTCACGGGACATGTCACTAAACGCATCCGACTTCCTCCTGTTCCTCAAGCATGTCCCGCAGCTTCCGACGGACATCGTGCAGCCGTCGGCGTACCGTTCCGGGCGGAACCCGCAAGGTTCGGGCAATCTGCTCGCAGTCCTGCTCGTTCAGGTAGAACAGTTCCGCTGTCTTCCGGTTCACCGGGGACAGCGTCTGCAAAGCTCGTCGCACACGGCGACAAAGCTCCTCCTGTTCCGCCCGCTCGAACGGACTTGCTTCCTCCCGGCTGCATCCCAGCCGATTCTCCACCAGCCGTCGCCGTCGTAATCTCGCCATTCCACACGCTTCAGACCGGATGATCTGCCGCAGCCAACCGGGAAACGCCTCCAGGTCGCGCAGCTCCACCAGTCGAGAATAGGCCTTCAGGAACGATGCCTGAACCGCATCCTCCGCAAGGTGCTCGTCCCGCAAAATAGACCACGCCAGGTCGTGTGCCCACTTCCGAAACCGACCCACGATCACCGCGAAACTATCCACTTCCCCTCTCTTGCACTCTTCCAACAACTCATACATCGATTTACTCATGGCTATCTGCCTTTCTTCACCCTCAAGGTGCGGACGTACCGGTGCTGACCTCGCAAGTCCATTCCTTGCTGTGATTGTTTGGATGAAACGAAACCCAACAAAAAAGCCTTCCGGGGTTTTTCGTACCCCAGAAGGCTTTTTTACATACTACTTAGGTTAGATCCTTCTAGGGCACGCTCGCTTTCGGGTCCGTAATATTAACCTGGTGCATGTGCGATAGGGACGTGCCAACCAGGGAGCGCTTCGCGCAGAAACGTTTCGCGCTGACCCACTGGCCCGCGTAACGTTTCGTCTTCATGTTTTCCCTGGCTCGGATCATCTAAAAAACTCCCATGAATTTCAAACTTCGACGCTAGCACGTTTATCGGCATCTGTCAAGACTAATTCTAATGTTTTTTATCATTTTTCTGAAAACATTAAAGGGCAACGCCCCCGACGAACGGTTCAGCCACCCGGTCATCGAAACACTGATCGCACGTCCCAACCTGCTCGCCATCCAGAATCACCCCGTCTGGAACATCTGGCAGGACATCCGCCGCGCACTTTCCCATTACGAAATCGTCAGCGCGGACGAAATTGAGACTCGCGACCAATTCGCCTTGGCCAAGGATCACGCCTGGGACCTGGCTTATCATCTGGACGCGGAACGTGGGCTTCGATATCAGATGACAACGGTAACCATGTACGCCATTGTCGGGCGAACTCCTCCCGTCCATCTCCTGGTCCCCGGACGAGTCTTCCGACCCGACAAGGAGGACGCCATGCACATGAAGCTTCAAAGTAAGACACTGACTCGAAAAGGGTTTGACTCCAACACCGTGAGCGGGTTCGCCTGGGGCATGAGCCTTGAGCATCTGGCCATGATCAAATACGGTATCGACGATATCCGCAAACTCTGGCAGCCGCCCTATGTCCCCGATCCGTAGGGCCAGGTCCACGACCCGCCCTCCTGGAACCCGTAGGGGCGCCGCTTGCTACAACCTCTTTTCTCTTCTCTTAAGCTGACAACTGATAGCTGACAGCTTTGACGATGCTACTCCTGCGTGATCAAGCTCGGCGTTTCCAGAACAGGCAGAGCGTAAAAATCATCCAGCGATCGGGCTATGGCGCCCATGGGAATCCCCTGATCCGCCAATTGCGACCATTCGATCCGCAACTGGTTCGTCGGCGGCGTCGTACGTTCCAGGATCACCTGGCTGAGCGTCTCCAAAAACAGTTCGCCCGCCAGCGACATCTGTCCAGCCAGCACGATCTTCTCCGGATTAAGAATGTTGGCCAGGTTTGCCAAACCCAGTCCTAACCATTTTGCCACCTGCTCCAGCGCAAATCGCGCCGCCGTCTGCCCGTCCCGCGCCTGTGTCACAATATCGGCTACACTGATCTTCAATTTGTCCTTGCTCACCAGCTTGCGATAGAAATCGATCAGCGCGTCATTCGATGCCACCGTGTTCAAACATCCCCGGTTCCCGCACCGGCACAACGGCCCGGCAGGATCCACGCACACGTGTCCTACCTTCCCCGCCACGCCGTCATGACCTGTATACACTTTCGAATCGATCATCACCCCCACCTGCAGATTCTCCTCGATACTCACGTAGAGGAAGTGCGCGATGTCCTCAGCCACCCCGAACCGCGCCTCCGCCAACGTCGCCAGATGAATATCGTTCTCAACCCACGACCGGCACCCGAATTGGCTGCGAATGTATCGGCCAAGTTCGATGCCCTTCCACCACGTCCCGAAATGCGTCTCCGTCAGGACCTGCTCCCGAACATTCACCCGGCCAGGTACGCCCAGCGAAATGCCAAGAATGTCTTCGCGCCGGCACTGATCCTCAATCAGGTGAATGAGCGCCCTTCCCAGTGCCAGAAGCAGATGGCTCCGATCCTCCGTAACCGTCGGCTCTTCCGTGTGATGTGAAATAACCTTGCCCAAGAGGTCCGAAAGAACCAGTTGAATCCGGTCCGGCTGAAGATATCCGCCCACGATAAAGTACCGTCGCGGGTTGATCTGCAGAAGCGTCGGACGCCGCCCAGCCTTTGACAAACCAGGTCCCGTCTCGACCAGGATATTCTCGTTCAAAAGCGATTCGACATGCACCTGCATCGTGCCCTGGCGCATACCCGTCAGGGCCACAATGTCCCGTCGGGCCAGGGTTTTTCCACCCTTGAACAAACTCAAGATCAACTGCCGGTTGTATTGGTTCACCTTGTCCCGGCCGACCAGGGGAATATCCATGTTGTCCGCCATTCGCTTCATCTGACTCCTCTATTCATTGATATTGTATTAAATTCCGTATTGAAAGCAAATAAACCACCCGGGGAAAACCATGAGAACCAACTTGACAATCCGGCCTCCTGATCACTCTGGATACTGCCCGCCAAAACGGTACAATAGGCATCAAATCATACGGATACGGAGTGTACGTGGAGGAGAAGTAGAATGGCGAAGCGACTTCCCAAATTCGGCCTGTTGTTTTTCATTTTGGTCTTCATCCCCGGATGTCAGAACTTTCTCGGCAACTTACTGAACCCCACCACTCCTGAACCCGATCCGATTTCGCTCAATGATGTTTTCAAACAGGCAGCCCTCTTGGAGTGGAACGCCGACTCGGCCCAGATTACCGATACTCCCCAATCCGCCATAGCGGACTTCTACTTCCAGCAGATCGGCCAAGATATCCTCCCTCGTTGGTACCTCAACGAAAGATGGTTCCAACTGGGCCCGCTGACGGCTGGCGATGTGCTCAAGATCGAACTTCTCAGCGAACTGGTCGATGGCGTTCTTCTTTATGGCGACGATTACACTGTTCTCGCCAATTGGGCTCGCGACTTCAACGGATCGGAAGACACGCTCGAAGTCCTCGTTCCTCGCGACCAGTCCAACGCTTTTCTCCGCCTGAATCTTGCCTATCTTTCCGATAAGGGGCAGCCCATCGTTCGTGTTTCGCGAAAGACCAGCCTGCCCGCGCCAACGCCCGTCCCGCAGACAGTCGTTCTGAACTTCGCCGGCAAGGATTTTGTCACGTTCCGCTCCGGATATGTTCTTCCCACCACCGTCGGCGACTTTGATGGATCGGAAGCGGACCGCAACGCCGCAGTCGAGGCGTTTGCGTCGGCCTACGAGCAGTATAATATCCAGATTCTTACCGACACCGATCCGACGCCCTCCGAACCTTATTCTGTCATTCACATCGGCACGGTCAGCCCTGTCCTCGGCAGCGCCGTCGATGGGACATCCGAGTTTATCGACTGGCAGAACGCGCACAAGGACGATGTCGCGATAATTGACGTACACAGCGACTGGCTGATCTATCTTCGCGTGTTCTATCCTGAACTCTACGGCCGGGCCATCGGAAGAATCGCCGCTCATGAAATGGGCCATCTCTTGGGACTGGTTCACGTCACGGACGCTGACGACATTATGAAGACCGATGCCAAAGGGACCGGCGTCGCCCCCCTGCCCTTCCTCGAACGCCAATTCAAGAAATCCGCCATCGCCGAGTTCTATCTTGACTCGGACAACCCCGATACCTGGACAATTGGCTATCAGGACGCCCCCGCGTATTTCCTACAGATCCTCGGACCTAAATTCAGTCCGTAGGTCTATTTGCCTTCAAGTAAGGATAGATGACTAATCTCTGAACCAGTCCCCGGTGGCCGCCGGGGTCCGTTACAGATCGTGCCCACCCAGAGTCCGTCCATTACGTAGTGTCTACCGACACTCACTCCATGGGAAACATGAGTTTACGAAAGATCAAATAAGGTTTCTGACTCATCCCCAGTTTTCCTCCACCAATTCCTCGGTCAGGGTCTTGGCTTGG
>CAZLZE010000043.1:0-37187 GCA_964563935.1 uncultured Phycisphaerae bacterium
GGTCTGCGTCGCGGGGCCGGGTATTGCGCCCTAAATTCCGGAGCTTATTTTCGAGCATTTTTTCAGGACGCGGGGCGCTTTGGGGGGGGGAAGCGTGGGGAATTTGGGGTTGGGGTTGACCGTAGCACGCCGGCTGGCGGAGGATATCGGGGCAAGTCTGACTTACTGTCCCAGGGGTGAGGCCAAAGAGACATGCTTCGCCCTGACCTTTCCCCTGAACTCGACCAGGAACGAAGACAAGTTGAAATCATCTTCCTGACAAAAAGACGAGGGCGACCCCTGAAGATCGCCCTCCTTTGTCTGTTGTGCGAGCAAGTAGACTTTCAGGCATTGCACCCTTGCCGCACGATAATCAGAAAATGTTACTGTGTTTGGGTCTGCCCCGGTGCGCCAGCTTCCTTTGATGGAACATTGAGAGCATTGCGGATCCCTCGAGCCAAATCGGTGGCTCGTCCGACGCCCATAAAGTGGACGAAGATGACTCGCGGCGAGTCCGTGGTCATGTGAGTGCCGATTGACAAGATGTTGATATCGGCATTCCTCAATGCCCGCAGCGCGCCCTGCAGTTCACTGTGGTAGACGGCCAGATCACCTGTGACGACCGCGCGATCATTGGTTCCGGCGAACGAGGCGGTGCTCTTGACGCCCATAGCCCATCCGATCCGCTGCCCGTTGACCGAGGTGCTCTTGGCGAAGTTGAATTTCAGGATCCTGTTCTGTATGAGTGGTCGAGCATCGAGAATATTCTCAAGCTGGTCCTGGTTGAGATTGGTCGCGGAAGGATTGACTCCCGATGTCGACAGATCCATGCTGCCGTCCGACAGGGCCCTGCTGCTTCTCTGCCTCCAAGTACTTCCCGAGTTCCCCGAAGGCATACAGACGTATTCCTCCCCCGATGGGCCCAGGACGTACTCGTCCGGACACATGGTCGGGCATTCGCTTTCGGTGTAACAGGTGTCTTCAGGACAGGTGTACTGTGTTCCGGATTCTCTCATTTCACGTCCTATGGCTTCTCGCAGAGCGGAACGGGCGATGACCCGATTGATGGCTGTGGCCAGCCGATCGGTTTCCGCTATCCCCTGAACGTGCAGGAGTGAGAGTCGCGGTGACTCGGACAAGAGCGGATCGTGCAGGCCGGTGACAGACAAACCGTTCCGCAGCGCCGCATCGATTGCGGGATTGACCTTGCTCTGAAGCAGAACCAAGTCGGCCGATACCAGAGTTTTGTTGTTACCGATATTCTTGAACGCGATGGTGGACGTGGGCGCCATGGCAGCGGGAAGCGGAATACCGGCAACGGTGATGTTCGGCAGTCGCGACGGGACTCTGACGATGTAGACCCCCGTTCTGCTGACTTGGCCGCGGAGCCCGAGTATGTCATCGATTCGTTGGGTGTCCAGGTTGATATTCCTTCTTTCCTGCGGCGTAGGTAGATTGGCTTGATCACGTGGCTGGTTCTGGTCCGAGTAGGCGCCGGACGACGCATTCTGGTCTGTGTATGCCTGATTGTCCTGAGCGATAGCGATGGCTGTTACGATTAGTGCCAAACAGCCAACTAGAAAAAGTGGTGCTTTCATGACTCTTCCCCCTTAAAAATTCGAGTTTTGGAAAATTGCTTTCCCTGTCAGGATATTCCCCCTGTTTCCTTATTTAATGATAGAACTTTCTGATGAGGTTAGCAAGAGGTTTTTGGTCTCTGCCAAGTCCTTGGATGCCAAGTGCGTTGGAGAAGAAACGCGAGTTGTGCCTTTCAGCGTGCGATTGACCGCGCCCGTCAGTTTTTCTTTTTCTGGACAACGTTCAGCAATTTTGAGAGCTCGCGTTTAGTGGCCGAATTGCCCAATTCCGGGTATTCCTGTTGCCGGGCAATGATGGCGGCGGCGATCTGGGTGGGATCGGATCCCAGCGCCAGATGGGCATGGAGATTGACGATCAGGGCATGCCAATAGCGGATGTCGCTTGGTGAGATACTCTGCAGAGCATTCATGGAAATTGTGACGGAGTCGGGGAATTTTTTCTCCGACAGCGCGAGTCGGGCGCGGGCCAGGTCGAGATCGATGAAGGTCTCCTTCTGCGGGTACCGCTTGAGCATGTCCATGGCTTGCGGATAACGGCCTGCCTCCACGGCGACGATCACGTACATCGCGTGCAGACGAGTCACCAGGGCGGCAGGAAGGTTTGCCATGGATTTGAGCTTATCTTCAGTGAGTTGAGCAAGACCGAATCCGGCCGAGGTCACATCATCTCCCCGGGCCAGCGGGTCGCCTTGTTTCGTCATGGTGGACTGGTGAATGGCCTCGAGCACCTGAAGGACAGCGGAAAGAGTCTGGTTGGCGGGTAGTTCTCGCGATTCGAGGAGTTGGCGAGCCAGGTTGGCTGCTTCCAGCAACCCGGCGGCGGTCGCCGTCTGAGTCAGAGTCAGGATTCGAGTAGCGACGGCGGATTTGGAAGTCTTTTCGTATTTCGCCAGAATGGGTCGATATCGGGCGAAGAGTTCGTCGGCGGACTTTGCCCGGCCGAGTTCCGGGTCAGCCAGGACGTTGGCGGTGGCCAAGATGGCACCGGCGACTAATTGGACCTGATCACCGGTGAGGGTCCAGGTTTCCACTTTGTCCGGTTGCGGCTGTCGGGCGGACGCGATGACCAGCAGTTCTTTGCAGGCGGCATCGATCTGGTCCGCCAGCCGCTGAGCGGCGGAACCGGGCTTGGTGGAATAACCCGGGACAGCTCGGACTTCCTGTTTGTACTGTCGCGAGAGGGTCAGGACTCGGGCGGCCTTGGCTTGGAGGAACAGCGACGATCCGGGCGGAATCTGCTGGATCCACTGGAAAGCCTGGTTGAATTCGCCTGCCTGGGAGAAATCTTCCGCCATGAGCAGTTTGAACTGGTCTGCCGATTCGTTTTGCGGGTACTGTGTGAGCAGACGCGTCGTTGTATCGATGAATATGGACCGTTGCTGCGCGTTGGACGAGGCCCGGTAGGCGAGCCATGCCATGCGGGCCGATTCTGCGGCGATCAGAGCGGCTTGGGAATGCTTTCCGAATCCGGCGGTGGCCTGTAGGGCTGCCAGCGCATCGGTGAACCGTCCTTGCTGCTCGTAGGTTCGGCTGAGCGACAGGGCGGCCGATATTTTCAATTCCACGGGCGTCTCTTTTCTGGCCAGGAGGCTGTGAAGTTCGGTTTGAGCCAGCGGAATCTTGTTCGCGTTTTCCGAACGCTCCGCCCGGACGAGCAGTTCAATGTCGGCCAACGCGTCCTGCGGGCAGGTGTCGGAAATCGCCAAGAGCTTTGGGAATACCAAGGCGCGAAGGGGAGCATTGGCGATCAGCATTGTCGTCAGATTTTTCCAGATTTCATTTCTTCGCACCGGATCTGCCTGTTCGGACGGTGAGAGCAGCATCAGACGCGCCTGGCCTTCGAGGATCAGGAGTTGGGCATCGACGAGGTCCTGGCGCTGGGCGTCGTTCTTATCGCGAGCACGGTTGCGGGTGGATTTGATGATCTTCAATGCCTCTTGTCCCTGATTCTCAGCCAGGGCCAAAAGACACTGTTCGACATCGGCGAAGAGGAGGTAACTGGTTGGGAGCGACTTGATGGCTTGGTGTATAAGCGACTTTGCCTGCGCGGGCTTGCCGAGCATTCGAGCGACGCATGCCGCAAGGAGCTTGGTGCTTCCCGTCGCGGACTCGGTATTCCCGGTCCGGAGTTTTTCCAGCAGATCCGCCAATCGATAGAGAATTTTGATCTGTTCCGGACTGCCCGGTCCAAGCAGTCTGGCCTGGTGATACCAGCACCACGCCTGCAGGTAGTCCGCCTGCATTCGGGCGGACCGATACAGTTCGGGCAGGCCCTGCTGATTGACCTGGGCGAGCTTGACATTGTCCAGATGCTCAAAACTTGCCAATGCAGAATCGAAAGCCTTCCTGGCTTTATCCAACTGAGCCTCGATTTCCTTCAGGCTGACCTGAAACGGTTCGCGATACTCTTTCGGGAGATCGAATCCAATCAGATGGGTGTAAGCCTGCCGGCTCAGTTGCTCGTTCAGGACATCGCCGGCGTAGCGGACACGCCAGACGGCGGACAGTGGATGCTCGGGGTACGAATCCACACGATCGAGCTGGAGCTTTAGAAGCGTGTTCATCGCCTGCGATCGTTTTTCCGGATCGGCTTGGCGACGATAGTTGAGCCATGCCTGGCCGATCTGCTGGGCGAGCAGGTCCAGATCGCTCGTGGGGGGGTGCTGTTTGTCATAAATCGCCAACCAGTCATCGAGACCCCGGTCGATCAGCCCGCGTCGGAAAAACTCGTTGTCCAGCCGGTAATCCGCCTTGGCGGTCTCGGCGGAAAGCGGACGGACTGCCTGGACCAGGAATACGATCAGCAGTAAGAGCAGTGCCCTGTGCATCATTATTTCCAACTCGCAAAAACCACATTCTTGTATTTTGCCCGGAGCGACGCGTTGTAGGCGTTGACCACCTGGTCCCACGTGGTCGTGGGTTTGGCGGCGATGATGACCGGGGTGTCGGCGGTAATTCCGGGTTTCGTGATCATTCCCTTCAGGAGGGAATGGAGGTCTTCGAAATTCTGGACGAGCGTGAGCGATGCCGCATCGGGTCGAAGGCTCGAGCTGATCCGGATCAGCGTGTTCTGCCGGCTGTCGCCGGGCTCGAGAAATATCTTGATGGGGACTACGGGCACGCTCAGCGTCTGCGCGGTGGAGATGCCGGTTGTTTTGGGTAACTTGGCTTGGAGCAGTCCTTCGGGGAGCTTGAAAGAGGTGGCCACCAGAAAGAAGACGAGCAGATTGAACAGGACGTCCATCATCGGAGCCAGGTTTAGGCTAAAGGCATATCCCGACCGCCGACGGAGCTGTATCCTGCGGATGAGCGTTTTCGTGATGTCTCGTTCGGTGCTCACGGCGACTTGGCTCCCGCAGGTTCATCTTGCTCCGCGGCGACATGGATGGACGACACGCCCGCGTTGGCGACCGCCTGTAGTACCTTTTCGATCTCCGCAAACTGCATATTCTTGTCGGCCCGGATGACGACGGTTCCTTGGCTGGCTTGCAGCCGTGGGCCATAGTGCAGAAGCATATCCATCAGGGAAGGCAGATCACGTACGAGATCCGCGTTGGCTTTGATTTTTCGGATGCGTCCGGTCCCGTCGCCCAGGAGATTGATGACAAGGCGATTTTTGAGCGGTTTGTCTCGAGCCTGGGAATGAACGGGTTGGGGAAGTTTCACCGGCTCACGTTCCACTGTGGCCAGATGAGAGGCGACCATGAAGAAGACCAGAAGCTGAAAAATGATGTCAATCATCGGAACGAGGTTGATACGTCCCGAGAAAGTGGAGAAACGTCTGACGGATTTCAGCTTCGCCATTCTCAGTCCTGTTCCTTGGCCTTGGAAGTCGTGAGACTCTTGAGTTCTTCGACGACGCCGGGTTTGACACTTTTCAGCAGGTCGATAACATTGGCGGCGATTTTGCCCGCCGTGGCGTCAATACGATTTCGGAATAGACCATACATGGCCAGTGCGGGAACGGCGATGATCAGACCCCAGAAGGTGTTGACCAGGGCGATGGAGATGCCCTCTGCCAACTGGTCGGGACGCGTCACGCCGCCCTGGCGAACGACGTCGGCGAGCGTATTGAATGCCAGAATGATTCCATATACCGTTCCCACCAGGCCGATCATGGGAGCGACGTTTCCGATGATGTTGAGGTACTCGATCTGGCTGAACAACTTGGATGCCTGTTCCTCGGAGGCCTCGATGACCGCGTATTCCGCCGTTTGCTGGCCGGTGGGAAGTTCGGACAGACCGCGGCGGACGACGCTGGAGAGGAAATCCTCATCCTGTTCAGCCAGATGCCATGCGGTCTTGGCGTCGCCCTGTCGCAGCGCGGCGGCGATCTGATCAAAAAGCTCTGCGTCCATCAACTGTGAGGGGCGAGTCGACAAGCCGTGGCCGAGGACCAGCGCCAGCGTGATGACGCTGAGAGGAATGAGGACCAACCAGGTGATGATCCCACCGTCAACGACAAACCGCTGGAAATAATTCAGGGAGATCTTTTCCGCCGTTTCCTCCGCGGCCACGGCGGTGGTGGCGAAGACCAGCAGGGTAAAGGTGAATGCGATCACACATTTCCGTGGACTCATTAGTCATTACTCCTTCTCACGCAGGGCATCCCTGGCCTGCTCGACCAGTTGGATGACCGCATAGTCGTTCGTATTGGCGAAGTTATCGATCAATTCCTGCCAGAGCGTTCTGGCGTAATTGCTGCGTCCGGCTTCCTTGGCCGCTCGGGCGGCGTGGAACAGGGCCTGCGGCGCATAGGCGTTGGACGGGAATTCCACGATGATCTCCAGGAACTTCAGGGCGGCATTGTCGCAATCGCGTTTTGCGAGCAGGGCCCGTCCCTGCCAGTAGAAGACGGCAGGCAGGTTGCGCCGGAGCGCCGATTTGGCAAGCCGTTCGGTGATTCGCAGGACGGCATCGGGCTTTCCAGCCTTGATCTTGTCGTCGGCCCAGGAATCAAGCCAGGGTCCCGGCTGATCGTATCGGTCGAGATCGTTTTCCTTCATTTCCGCGGCCTGGATACTTTTGAGGGCGGGAAGCGGTCGTTCCCGGCCGAATCGCTGGTAGAATTTGCCCAGCGCGTCTCGCACCTTGGGGATCTTGCAGTCATCGCGGGCCTGGAGAATCTTCTCCGCTGCTGCACTCAGCTCGGCCTCTGTGCCCTTCAGATCCTTCTTGTCCGGCGCGACGAGGATCACCCAGTCAGGGATTTGGCGAGCCAGACGGATGTAAATCTCCGTCGCCCGGTCCACCTTCTTTTGCCCCGCGAGCAGGTTCATCAGCCGGGTTTCCGACCAGACGCACACCCAGGATTCCCTGGAGGGGGTCTTGTCGAGAGTCTTCTGAAACGCCTGAATCGCGCGATCGAACTGCTTGGCGAACAGCAGGCGTTCCGCTTCATTCAGGTCGGGCTGTCCATCCACTCGGATCAGCGCGATGTCGCCGTAATCGATCGTCTTTCTCTGGCCATCCGTGCTGCTGATGGCTTCGATGCGTGCATCCTTGAAGGCCACCACTTTGATGAACCGCAGTGACGGCGCGGATCGCAGATGGATCGTGTCGGCTTGGGTGGCCGCGGTGATGGCCAGGGTCGCAAGAATGGCAGAAAGGCAGAATGGGAATTGTCGCCGGACCATCATTGCAGTTGCTCCTCTGAAACGAATCGGTAAATGCCCCCTGTCTGCTCGGCGATCCTTCGGAGCAGCGTACCGCCGGACTCCCACACGTAGGCGATGGTATTGATCTTCACTTTGTGAAGTCTGGCCCATTCGATGATCTTGTCCCCGATCTTCTCATTGAAGATGCCGTCGGTCAGGAGATACACCAGGTCGGGATCCATCTGAAGGGCTCGCTGAAACGCCCACTGCGGATCGGTCTGCCCCTCCGCCTTGACGGAATCGATGAACTCGCCATATTTGGCCTTGTTCCGATCGGTTGCCCAGGTCATTTCGCCGGCGGGTCCTTCCAGCGGCTTTCCGGAACTGAAGAAAATGATGTGGAACTTCTGCATCGGCTGAAGATCGTTGATGCTTCGCCTGAGTTCCCGCTTCAGGGGTTCGATGCTGTCGATCATACTGGCGGAACGGTCGACGATATAAATAATGTTATAGGCATTGCCTACTGTGTTGAAGAATCGAGTGACCGGCGCCGTGGGTTGGAGGCGAGCCAAGTCAGCCCCGGGTATTGCCGTCGGGTTCTGGCTTCTGGGCGCCGGACCGGCCAGGATTCCGTCTCCCGAGCTGGAGGTCATAATCCCAATCGGGTTGAAGGGCTGCTTTGGTCCGGAATGACCTGTGCCTCCGGGTCCGGAGGGCTTGGCAACGGCGGTCGTCAGTGTTGAGTCCTGAGGTGTCAACTGGGCTTTGAGCGTCTTCTCGAAATTCGTCTCCTGGGGAAGATCGACGTCGGTCTTGATCTGCTGGAAGAGGGGCAGACCGGGGATTACCCTTCCCAGCCTCGCCTCGGGGACGATCTCAGGTTTTTCCGCTTTGGTGTTATAGGAGACGAGGACGACGGTGTACAATATCGCCAGAACGCCCACGTGAACGGCCGCGGAGGCGACCCAAGGCCACCACCGCGATAGTCGTCTCAACTTGACGATGCGCCGTTTAGTTTGGTAACTGACGTTTCTCATACTCTACATTATTCAATCAAAAACCTCCGGGTCAATAAGGTCCTTGTAGGATTCCCGGCGACGGATGACGCGTGACGCGGCGCCGTCGACCAGGACTTCGGGAACCCGAGGCCGAGAATTATACTGGCTGCTCATGGCGAACCCGTACGCGCCGGCGGTGAACATGGCCAGCAGGTCGCCGCGACGGAGCTCCGGCAGCATTCGTCCTTTGGCGAAGCAATCGCTGGATTCGCAGATGGGTCCCACCACATCGTACTTTCGCAGACCTGGAAGATCGGGCTGCTCGTGCCGAACCGTCGGGACCTTGTCGGGGGCGATTTTGACAGGCCAGATGAAATGGAAGGCGTCGTAAAACGCCGGTCTGATCAGATCGTTCATTCCCGCGTCGACGATGGCGAATGCTTTATCAACAGACTCCTTAATATACAGGACCTTGGCGATGAGGATTCCGCTGTTGGCGGCGATGGCCCGGCCCGGTTCCATGATGATCCGGAGCCCGCGATCCTTCAGGAGAGGGATGATGGCGGACGCATAGACCTCGCTCACCGGCGCCTGTTCGCTCGTATAGTCGGCTCCGAATCCGCCGCCCATATCCAGCGTATCGATCTTATACCCTTGCTTGCGGAGCGAATCGATAAGCCGCAGGACCTTTTCAATGGCCTGGATGTAGGGCTCGGTACTGTTGATGGGCGAGCCGATGTGCAGGTGGAGTCCGGTCAGTTGCACGTAGCCGTGCTTGGCGTACTTCTTGACGATATCTTCCGCCTGCTCGATGTCCACGCCGAACTTGCTGTGTTTCTTGCCGGTGGCGGTGTGTCGGTGTGTCTTGGGGTCGATATCCGGGTTGATTCGCAGAGCCGCCCGGGTGACGATCTTTCGTTCCGCGGTGATCCGCTGGAGGTTTTCCAGTTCCGGTACCGATTCGATGTTAAACCATCCGAGTCCAGCGTCCAGTGCTTCATTGATTTCCTGATCTGTCTTTCCCACGCCGGCATAGACCATGCGTTGGGGATCGCCGCCCGCTCGGATGGCCCGGAAGAGTTCGCCCCCGCTGACCACGTCAAATCCCGCGCCCGCCTTGGCGAGGAGTTGACAAATGTGAACATTGCTGTTGCACTTGACGGAATAGCAGATCAGCGGGTCCAGTTCCGCGAATGCGGCGTAGATTTTCCGGTAATGATCCACGAACGTATTGGCGGAATAGATGTAGCAGGGGGTCCCCATCTGGTCCGCGATTGAAGCGATGCTGGTTTCTTCACAAAAAAGTGTGCCGTTGCGATACTGAAACAGATCCATGGTCTTCCTCTTGAAAACAAGCTGCGGTTGAAGGTTTCTACGTTATTCTCAGGCCGAGGTTCGTCATTTTCTGAGCTTCGGCTGTTGCTTTTGCTCCATCATGCGGCGTATGGATTGGTAACAGTACGTGTTTTCCCAGGTCTGAAATTCATTCAGGGCGTCCTGGGCTTGTTTCTGGGCGGCCAGGTCTTGTCCGCGGGCAGCCAGTTGTCGAATGTAGTGGTATCGGATAACCAGGGCCTTGAAATCCCGGCCTCTGGCGAAGTTGCCGGCCTGGCTGAGCAGGGCCTTGGCGGCGACATAGTCTTTCGGGTTAAAGCGGGTCTGCAGCGTCCCGGCGATTACTCCCGCTGCCCACCGCAGTTCCGTCTTCTCGGCCGGGTCCTTGATGATCTGGTTCAGGAGGTTCGTCACCCGGAACCGGACGTCGGAATCCATCTGCCGGGGAAAGTCGCTTCCATAGATGAGTCCGATGGCCTGATCCCACGGGGTCAGACCTTTGTTCAACGACAATTTTCCCGATTCGGTTTGCTGTGGCGCGACATCCAGTCGCGGCGCCATCGCCTTGGCCCGGTCCCAGATCTCCTGGTTGGAGTATAAGAGGAAACTCAGGCGTTTGCTGCCTCCCGGCCCTTCGGCGGGATAGAGCATGACGAGCAGCTCCGCCAGTTTCTCCGGGCTCGTCTGTTTGACAAGGTAAAGGTTCTGGGGGGAAAGCGTCTCTTTTGAGGATTCATCGCCGATATAGAGGCGGTAGATTTCGCCCTTGGCGAAACTCCTTCGCTGTTTAGTGCTCATATTGGCTGGGGCCCTGGTCGCGGGAGGGGGGACTTGACCGATTTCCGGCTCGTTTTCCGAATCTGCCTCGGAATTGGCCGCCGTCTCCTGGGTTCCGCTCGCAACCTGAGGTCTTGGTCTGGGACCGACCCGTTCAAAGCGCATGGTTCGCCGATTGTACTCGTATTCGCTGCAACCGGCCGATACCCCCAACACAAACCCAGCCAGCAGGATAAAAATGGTTATACGCATCGTTAGTCTCTCCATATTATGGGTATGAAAATACCAGATTCCCGTTTCTTCTGCAAATTTTACTTGATGGGGAGTTTTCTTGCTATTGCAATGCACAAGATTGCTAATTAACATAGCGGGTTAATTTAAAACGGAATATCTGGAGAAATACCATGAGCGAACGCGTGAAAGTGCACATGATCGGCAACGCCCACCTCGATCCGGTCTGGTTGTGGTCCTGGCAGGCGGGAGTAGATGAAGCACTGGCGACCGCCTACACGGCCGTGAAGTTGCTCAAGGAGTATCCCGAATTTGTGTTCTCGCGTTCGGACGTCTGGTTTCACCAGATGATCGAGACCCTCAACCCCGAATTGTTCGCGGAGGTTCGAAAACTGATCGATCAGGGCCGCTGGCAGCTGATCGGTGGATGGTACATTCAGCCCGACTGCAACCTGCCTACCGAGTACGGTTTTCGGAAGCATTTCGAGATTGGCCAGCGATATTTTGCAGATCGATTCGGCAAGAAGGTGACCATTGGCTACAACCCCGACAGCTTCGGCCACGTGGGTACGCTACCGCGGATGCTAAGCGAATCGGGCTATTCCTCTTATATCTTCATGCGTCCCGGTCCTCATGAGAAGACCCTTCCCTCCAAGAGCCAGGTCTTTTGGTGGGAGGCGGCGGACTCGCAGCATCGGGTTCTTGCTTACCGCATTCCTATCGCGTATTGCTGCACGACTGAGGCGCTGCCCGACTTTATCTCGCAGGTTATCAATGAATCGGATACCTCCCTTGGCCACATCATGTGCTTCTATGGCGTGGGCGACCATGGCGGCGGACCGACCCGCAGGCAAATCGAGTATATTCTTGCCAACAAGACGAAATACGATGGTTATGAACTTGTCCTGTCGCACCCCCAGGCATATTTCGATGCCGTGGCGGGGAAGACCGCGGATTTGCCCGTGGTCAAGGGCGAGCTTCAGATGCACGCCATCGGCTGCTATACGGTTCTGCACAAGATAAAGCAGGATCTTCGCCGGGCAGAGCACCGGTTGGTTCAAGCCCAAGCCGTGGCGAAGAAATTCTCCGAGTGTGCCGAGCCGACTACCGAAAATCGAATCGAGCAGGCATGGCAGGATGTTCTGTTCAACCAGTTCCACGACACCTACGGCGGGACCTGCCTGAAAACAGGGTACCCCGACCTTTTCGATCAGATTGGTCGCGCCCGGGCCAATGCGGACCAGGAACAGACGTATATTCTTCGTCGCCACAGCCAGAAGCTTCCGAAGCTGGAACTGGGCGAGAAAAACTACCTGGCCTTCTTCTCCGTTCTTAATACCCACGACCAGGATTACACCGGCTGGGTGGAGCATGAGATTCTTGGAATGGACAGTCCTGACGTCAAGTTCGTCCGCGTGGAGAACAAGGCGACCCAGGAGATCCCGTATCAGAAGATTCGCAACGACAGCGGCGTGTCCGGTCCGCCGCGATTCCTTCTGCCCATCCAGCTCAAGCCGGATGGACAAAGCATCATTGCGGTGAAGTCCGGAACTCCGCAGTCCGTGCCCACCGATTTGAGAATGACGCACGATCAGATCGGCAACAGTCGTTGGCAGATCAAGACCAAGCCGACCGGATTGGGGCTGAGTCTGCCGAACAACTTCCAGCTTAATCTGACCTGGCAGGTGTTTGAGGATCTGAGCGACACGTGGTCGCATAATCGGGTCCGGCTGGGCGACAAGCATATCGGGGCCTTCACGCAGGACAAGGTGCTTCTGGAGGAAACCGGTCCGCTTCGTTCCTGCCTGACGTGGATGGGTGACTTCCTGCATTCCCGGATCCGCGTCCGGGCCCGGCTATACCGGGAGGAGAAGTGGATCGAGTTGATCGTCAACTTACTGTGGAATCAGCCCAAGGCCATGGTCAAAATGGTTATCGAACCGAAGGAACCGGTTGTGGAACGCAAGGACGGCATCCCTGGGGGTATTCAACCCCGTGACTTGGACGGAAAGGAATATCCCTTCCATGATTGGACGATGCTGGCCTGCAAGCAGAATCAAATTGCCTTCATTTCGCCCGATATCTATGGGTTTGATGCTCAGAAGGAGAACGTCCGCTTCACGCTCGTCCGCAGTCCGGCGTATGCGTTTCACGACCCGAGCGGAATGGATGAGAATCACTACGCCTACGACTTCATCGATTTGGGCGAACATGAATATCGCATTCTCCTGTCAGCGGACGGGGAATTCGCTCCGGCGAAGCTGCAGAGAATCGCGACGCAGCTCCAGCAGCCGCTGATCCATTGGGATCCCCCGTATCGCGAAAACTATCCGAATGTGTAAAGAATAATAACAGTTCTGTCTTCATACGAGGTGGGCCGCCAAACCCACCTCCTTCTTTTAGGAGAAGTTGATATGTTTGATCCCGTTGTGTTGCCGGACGGAACCCTTTTTCAGACCTGGGAGCAGCCGCTATCTTTCTCTCAGACATTTCATGTGTCTCAAAATCATCCCAAGGCATCGGATCACAATCCGGGGACGAAAGACCTGCCCTGGAAGACCATCAGCCAGGCAGCCGATGTTCTTGAACCCGGGCAGCGGGTGATCGTTCACGAAGGCGTTTATCGGGAATGGGTCAAGCCTGCCCGGGGCGGAAACGGCCCGGACAAGATGATCTCCTACGAAGCAGCTCCGGGCGAGAACGTGGTCATCAAGGGTTCGGATACCTGGAAGCCCGTGTGGGACAAGGCCCGATTCTACAATCCGCCCGGGATCGTGACCTGGCAGACTCAGTTGTCGTCGGGTATGTTCGAAGGAGCCAATACGTTTTGTCTTCAGAATTTTCCAGACCAGGGGCATCCGGACTGGAAGCTGTTTCCGACCTTTGAGCTCAGGCGGGGTCAGATCTTCCTGGCCGGGAATCCGCTCATTCAGGTCAATAATCCGGATCGACTGGCGGATGGCGGCGGGCGGTTCTGGGTCGAAGACAACGGTATGACCATCCATCTCCGCCTGGTCGACGACGCGGATCCGAACGAATGCGAATTTGAGATCACCACACGCGAACAAGTCTTCGCTCCCGTCGAGCGATATCTGAATTACATTCGCGTCAAGGGATTCAGAATGTTCCACGCCGCCAATGGCGTGCCCATTCCCCCTCCCCAGCGAGGCCTGTTGAGCGCGACCGCCGGGCATCACTGGATCATTGAGGACTGCGAAATCGGATACGCCAATACCCTTGGTATGGACCTTGGCGGGCAATGGTGGTCCTATGGCAAAGGCGAGATGCAAGGGTACCATGTTGTGCGCAGGAATTACATTCACCACTGCGGAGTCTCGGCCATTTCCGGCTGGCATAATATGCCGAACGATCGAATGCTGGTGGAAGACAACCTCGTTACCGATTGCTGCTGGATGCCGATCATCGATCACTACGAATCGGCGGGGATCAAGATTCATCGGACGGAGAATTCTGTGATCCGCCGGAACGTCATTTTGCGGACGGCGCACTGCGCCTCGCTGTGGCTTGACGGCGAGATCTTCAATACGCGCGTTACGCAGAACCTGATGGCGGATGCGGCAAACCCGGCCTTCGGGCACATCTTCCTAGAGATCAACCAGGGTCCGAATGTGGTGGACAACAATATCCTGCTGAACAGCGGCGGGAACGGTTTTTATGAACACGATGCCGAGCGGGTCGTTCTTCTTCAGAATCTGATCGCAAACGGCTACGGATCGGGCGTCTTTATGCGGTGCGGCGATCCCGGCCGGGTCAATCCGCCCTTTGAAAACGATCATCGGGTCTTTGGCAACATCATCGGCGGATTTCCCCGCTATGTTCATTTTCCGAACCGCACGAGCAAATCAGACATGAACCTGTTTGCCCGGCGCTACGACAATTTCCGCGAAGCCTTCAGGGCTGACGCCAGCCATGGCAAGGAAGGCACGCTCATGAACCTTGAAGAATGGCAGAAGGCGGGCCAGGACGTTCATTCGCAGGCTGCGCAATTCGACATCAGCTTTGATGCAACTCACTTGACGTTGAGCATCAAGGCGCCCGGCCTGCGGGAGCTTCCCGCCTTTGATCATCTGCCGGAAGTTCTGCCCAATGTCGTTTCCCCGGAAAAAATGCTGACTCATGATTTCCTGGGACAAAAACGTCCTGCGGGAAAAATCCAGGTTGGTCCGCTCCTTGATCCGCCCCTGGATGGGACACCTATTTCCATCGATCCGAGACGAAAGGAGGCGGCATGCAGCAAGGAATGATCCGAATCGCCGAACGAATGAAATCCGACATGCCGGTTAAGTGGCTCTTCGCCGGTGACAGTATTACGCACGGCGCGCTGCACACCTGGGGCGCCCGAGATTATGTGGAGCATTTCGCCGAACGGGTCCGGTATGAGATGGGACGAAAGCGGGACATGGTCATCAAGACCGGGATCTCCGGCTGGTCGACGCAGCAAGTTCGTGATGACATCGAATGGAACATCCTGCAGTTCCAGTCCGACGTCGTCTCCATCATGATCGGCATGAATGACAGCACCACGGGTCGGGAAGGCGTGGGGAAATTTCGCGACAATTATTGCTTCATCCTCGACCGCGTCCTGGAAAAGAAAGGTACGTACGTCATTCTCCACACGACCAATCCCATCTGGGACCAAGCCAAGGACCGTCGGGGAGAGTTGCCTCTCTACGTCGAAGAGATTCGGCGAATCGCGGCCGAGCGACAGTTGCCGCTGGTCGATCATTGGGATTACTGGAACAGGGCATGGACTGAAAGCGGCGGACGGCGAAACTACTGGATGAACGACGCCCTCCATCCCGGTGCCTATGGTCACATTGCCTTTGTCCATCTGCTCTTTAAGGAACTCGGCATCTTCGACCCAGCCAGCAATGTCTGCCGGTTCTTTGTTCCCTAAAAACAAAAGGGCGAGTAGAACTCGCCCTTTGTGATTTGAAAATCTATCCGGACCAGCGTCCGTGTTATCGCTTGGCCAAGGCCAATTTGGTCGCGGTCTCGCCGCCGTTCATGATGTACAGCAGCGGGGTTGGACGATCCACGCCTTCGATGTAGGCGGGGCGTTTTTGCCACGGGGTGACCGACAGGACGTTGGCCAGATCCATCCAGAACTCCAGCCGAGTGGGGGCGAGGTTCCAGGTCATATGGAAGTGGTTGGCCGGCGCGAACTGCTTGTATTCGCCCATGGTCGCGTACTTCGGAACAACGAAGGTGTGAGGCCAGGTGTAGGTACTCGTGCGGCAGACGGCGTCGGAAAGTTTTTCCGGCAGATCGACCGTGACCGCTTCATCCCACACCATCGAGAAGATGTTGGACGTGGCGCTGTAGGCCATGCGACCGGCGATTCCGCTGATGCCGCCCGGCGAAACGAACGTCACGGAGTTGCCGCCGCCCGGGAAGTAGCCCGGATCGGCCAGCGGGAATGAAATCTTGCTCATGATATCCTTTACCGACGCGCCAGGTTTGGCGGCCCAGTCGAAGGCGGCGGAACCGGAATTGTCGCCGTCCACGAATCCGATCTGTTCCCACGGCGTCTTGCCCGTGAGTTTCACCTTCAGTTTCGACGCCAGGTTCTTGATCTCCCACGGTTCCCAGACCTTGCGGAAGTCCATGAAGAGCGGCGGATTCCCGCCCGACAGGTACGTGAAGAAGAGCATGGTGAGCAGACCCTGCATATCGGCTTCCGTCGCGTAGGGCATCGGCGGTTTGGCGCCGCGATGGTCGAAGGTCGAGTTGAACAGCGATTCCATGACGTCCGCCACGGGAAGCGGAATACCGCGGGGATCCGAACCCCATTCCAGCTGGCTCATGAACCCGCCGCCGACTGCGTTGTAGTCATTCAATAGATCGCGCGTGATCAAATACATGGCCAGCGACTGGTTGAACCGTTCATCCTCGCTGGAATTCCTGATTTCCAACCGCTTGCCGGCAAAACCGTTGATCCAGCTCCGGAGTTCTTTCAACTCGCCGGCGTTGTAAGCCTTTTTGGCGAGCATGTCGGCCAGCAATTTCATGTCCAGCCGTGCGTATTCCAGACCGAAGGTGTTCCGGGTCGGAATGACGTGCGTGAGCGCCGTCTCCATGCCCATCGAATCGTGTCCGAAGACGACGATCCGTCTTCCCTTCAGCGCCTGGTACGTAACCGCCGCATAGCACCAATCGATCAATCCCTTGGCCGTTCCTTCCGTCATCTGCGGGTTCATTCCCGTGTCGGGCCAGGAACCGACGTTGATGTGAATCAGCTTGCCGTATTGTGACACGGCGCCGCTGCAGGCGTGAACGAAGACGACGCCCGGCTTGGGACCGCTGTTTCCGCAGGTCATGTTGATCGGCGTGTCTTTCGGGAATTGGGAAAGGAAGGAGATTAGCGTCGGCTGGGGGAACGACCAGGTGTCCGGCACGGCCACGAGAATATTGACGCCCGAGGCTTCAAACTGTCGGGCCACCACGTCCGCCTGCTTCTCACCGTCGATCAGCACGTCGCTATAGACCACCTTCACCGGCGTCCCGTCCACCAGCTTCACGCCATTTGCGATCACTTCGGCGGTCGCCTGAATGATGTTCTGTGTTCGCTTCCTCGCGTCGTCGTCGATCCGGAAATCGCAGGGGGCAAATACGCCGATCACGGGATTCTTCACTTTGGGCAGGTTGCTGGTTCCCAGTTTTATCGCTTTACTCATTGTTCATTCTCCAAAAACGGTCCTGAATACGTTTTCCGCACGCTCATCGAAACTCCACCATGATAATGGCTTGGACGAGTGTCATCAAGATTCACCCCAAAATTCCTTGCCATCTGCCCCTGCTTGCAGATAAGTTAAGCCCCTTGATCTTTATATATGAATTGTGAGTGTGGAAGAATGACGCAAACTTCAAAGACCAGGGGGCTGCACATATTGGTGGCGGCGGTTCTGATTGAGCTGTGCCTCGGGACCGGGTTGGGCTGGAGCCTGTTCGTCAGACCGTTGATGGACCTCCACGGCTGGACTCGTTCCCAGGTCACCTTCACCCTGAGCGTCAGCCTGTTGTTCAATGGGTTAGGGTACTTCCTTATCGGATACTGGGCAGACCATTATCCCCGGCGAATGTCCGTGCTGGGTGGGCTGCTGTTTGGATTTGGGATCGCCGCCTCCGGATTGGCAGCGTTGAGCGGCTGGCGATACCTCATGTACGCCTGTTATGGGATGATTGGCGGATTCGCGATCAGTCTGCCGTATTTATCCGCGTTATCCGCGGCCATCAAGTGGTTTCCTCATCGACGGGGCATGGTGGCCGGCATCGTCATCATGGGTTGCGGCACGGGGGCGGTGCTTGTCGGATTTTTGGCTCCTTCGTTGATTCAGCGGTTCGGTCCGGGGATGACCCTGTTCGGTATGGGGGTAGTCTTCATGCTGGTGTGCGGTGTGCTGGGTTTCGTGATTCGAAATCCCCCGGGCCAGGAACCGCCAGCCGATAGACCCTCGTTATGGCGTCTTATTCCCGTTGAGGCGTTTGGGTACAAGCGATTCTGGGGGCTTTGGACTATCCAGCTTATTTCCATGAGCGCGGGCCTGGGTCTGCTCAGCCAGGCGGCTCTGCTGGCCATGGAGCAGCAACGTCTTGATCTTCCGACGGCGGGGAAATTGGTCGCTCTGATGGCCATCTGCAACGGGTTGGGACGGTTGTTTTGGCCAAGCCTGTCCGATCGATTCGGTCGCCGGCAGATTCTTCTCGTTCTTTTCCTTGGCCAGGGGTTGGTCTTGGCCGCCATCACGCATATCGGTCCCCTGTGGCTCTTCGCGGTGGCTTTGTGCTATCTTCCCTTCTGCTATGGCGGAAACTGCGGCGTGCTCCCCGCCTTTACAGCCGATCTGTTCGGTACGGACAAGGTAGGACGGATGTATGGACCGGTGATCTCCGCGCAGAGTGTCGCGGGTCTGGTCGGTCCTCTCCTGTTCTCCAACCTGAGACAGAGCACGGGCAGTTATACCTTGCCGACTCACATCGTCGGCATCGTGCTGCTGTTGGCTTGCGTGTTGCCTGCAATTGTCGGACGAAAAACCCTGAGTGGCGGAGAAAGACAACATAAACGAACGGAAGAAGTCACCTCCTGTTGTCGCAGTTGAGGAAGATGTCTACTCGTTCACCGCTGTGAGCCTTCGGGAACACCTGTCAGGCGGCTATTCCGGGTACCTGCCTTCTTTCTTCCAGATATCCTGCATCAACTCGTATCGGCTGAGGCGCATTCCGGTGTAGATGCAATTGCTCGTCGAGAAGATGTATCCGCCGCCGGGCATGCCGTGTTTCAGGGCATACCGCACCGATTCGGCCGCCTCCGCCTCCGTTCCTGTGTCCAGTAATCCGCAGTTGACGTTTCCAATCAGGCAGACCTTCTTGCCGTACTCCTTCTTCATGTGCGCCATATCGATGCCCGCCTGTGGGTCCAGGCTGTGAAGGGCGTGCGGCTTACACTGCACGAGTTGATCCACAATCGGCATGATGTTGCCGTCGGTATGCTTGATCGTATAGAACCCCATCTGACGATATCCGGCGATAAGTTTGTCCAGGTAAGGAGTGATGAACTCGCTGAACTGGCTCGGCGAGAGGAAGGGGCCTGTGTTGAGGCAATAATCCGCACAGAGGGCGAATCCGTCGAACACGCCTCGATAGTGCTTCTCCACGTTGGCCAATTGGTTGTCCACCTTCTGCTGGGCTTCCCGCTTCACGCCTTCCGGATCGTCCGCCAGGCGATAGGAAAAATCGACCATTTTGTCTCCGTCGGGAATGCTGAACGTTGCGTCGCCGTGCATCATGATGAAATATTCGTCGTTCGTCATTTCCCGCACGAGGTTCGCGATCCGGACGTACTCCTCTGGCCGATAGACGGAATAAGCCAGGAAGATTGCGGAATGGCCGAAGCGCTTTGCGGTGTCGATGTGAAGCTGGGCGATATCCCGCCGGTGAAGTTCTCGTTCTTTCTCTTCCATCTGGTCCCACTGTCCGTAACTTCGCTGTTCCGGATGGACCTTCCCGAACGCTTCCATAGTCAGGTAAAATCGCAGCTCAAAGTGGGGGACCAATCCCGGCGGCTGTTTGCCTTCAAGGGCCATGATGAATTTCTGTTTTGGCGTTAGTTGTTGTGCCATGGGCGGTCTTCCTATATCATAAAGATTCGACATATTGTACCGCCCGGTTCGTGCTTTTCAATAATGATGAACGGCGCCTTGACCTTCCGATGGCCGGTTCAGCCCGCAAAGCTCCGGTCTTGACATAATCCTCTGAATTCGATATAAATAAGGAATAAAGGTATTTGGTCGTTATGGAACACTTCAGGACGAACATGCTGGTCAATGTCGGACGCACTTCCTTGCCGCGAAACGGGTTCTGCACGGAATTTGGTTACTGGTGCAGCATGTGGTTTTATTGCCTGTTTAACACGGAGACTCCCACGTCCTAGAAAGTGTCAAAAAGTGGAAATTACCAAGCCTTCTGGGACGCGGATCCCGGAAGGCTTTTTTTATGGGCCTATTTTGTCGAAAGGAGCTTGACCATGTTTAACGCAGTATTTTATTACTATCCCGGTTACTGGCGTTTTGATGCTGAAGGTTCAGTGGAGCGAACAGAGTCTGTCCTGGATCGGAGGAAATCAAAATGCAGCCTGCAACGTTAGTACCGGAAAGTCGCAGTTCCCACCTGTCGTCCCTGTCTTTGCTGAGGGGGTGTTCCCAGGCGATTATCGCCTTCTGCCGTCTCGACGGCCTGAAAAGAGAATTGTCTGCCGTACGTTTTTCTGAATCGCCTGTTACCAGTCTTGATCCTTCCGCCCAATTTGTCGGGCATATTGACGACCTCCCGATTCTCCTTCTGGAATGCCCGGGTCAAGTCGAAGATTTACCTGCTGTCATTGAGGAGCTATCCCGCCTTGGGATCAAGACCGTGATCGGGTACGGTCATGCTGCCTCGCTGACCACCCATATTCCACCTGGCCAGGTGGTTTTGGCGGAGTCGGCGGTCCAGACGCCTCGGCAGTTGGCGTTTCCATACCATCGCCTCCTTCAGGATGTCCGCTTGTGCGCCTCGAGGCAATGCCAGTCCATCCGTCGGGCTCGCTTCCTTCAGGTTGACCCGACAGAACCTGACTACCTGGAAACCATCTCCCATCGTCGGGAGTTGGATGCCGAGGTCGTTCACCGTAACGCCATGTCCTTCTATGTGGCCTGCCGGAAATATGGTCTGTTCGCCTTATTCCTCAGCGTGATCGTGGATTCGCTGGAACACGACATCGAAAGTCACCAGACCGATCACGTTCGCCAGGGCATGACGGATCTTCACAGCCTGATTCGGGAGTCGTTGACTCAGTTCCGGCATCATCTGCCGAATTGCGGATGAAGATACATCCAATTGTCATCCGGATTATGCAAGCATTAGCCGCCAAATCGATGGAACTAAGAAGGCTTTCAAAACCATCTTGTCTTGCCCTGCTTCATTGGGTAGAGTGAGAAACGCGCTTGGATTGCCTATATGGGGATGGTACGCAATAATAAGAAAGGATCTCATGTCCGCCGAACTTTACCACGAACTTCACCGCCCGCAATTCCATTTCAGCCCCGCTCGAAATTGGATGAACGACCCTAATGGCTTGGTGTACTTTCAGGGCGAGTATCACTTGTTCTTTCAATACAATCCCGTCGGCTGTGCCTCGTGCAACAAACACTGGGGCCACGCCGTCAGCACCGATCTGGTCCACTGGACCCAATTGCCGGTGGCGCTGTATCCTGATCATCTCGGCGAAGCCTGGTCCGGCTCGGCCGCCGTCGACTGGAACAATACCGCCGGATTTCAAACCGGTTCCGAACCGGTCCTCGTCGCCCTCTACACCAGTCAGGGCTACGATCTGGGGCTCAAGGCGAGTCAATCCCTTGCCTACAGCCTCGACCGAGGACGCGTCTGGCACAAGTATGTCGGAAACCCGGTGCTTTCCGACCTTGATCGCGACCCTCGCATCTTCTGGTACAAGCCTACCGGTAAATGGGTGATGGCCCTGTTCCAAAGCCCGGGCATCGCCTTCTACAACTCGCCGGACCTGAAGAACTGGACAAAGCTAAGCTACATTGAAGGATTTTCCGAATGCCCCGAACTGTTCGAGATTCCGATCGACGGCGATTCTGGTTGTACCCGGTGGATACTTCATGGAGGGGCCGGCAAATACATGATCGGTGTCTTTGACGGCACTAGCTTCACGCCTGAAACGGAGAAGCTCACGCTCGACTGGGGCAATACCCTCTATGCTCTGCAGACCTGGAACGATGCCCCTGACGGTCGACGCATCCAGATGGCCTGGGCCCACAGCGATCAGTATGATGAACCGCTGCCTGGAAATCCTTTCTTTCAATTCATGGCCTTTCCCGTCGATCTGTCGCTGCGCACCGGTCCTGAGGGCCTGCGTCTGTATCGCCAACCGGTGAAGGAGATTCAGAAGCTTCGAGCCAAGTTGCACAGCTTAGGCTCCATGACTCTCAAACCGGGTGATAATCCCCTGGCCGGAATTCAAAGTGAGCTTCTTGATATTGAACTGGAACTGGAATCACAAGCTGCGGGGGAAGTGACCATCGAGACACACGGTCAGACCATTACATATGACATGGCGAAAAAGCAGCTTTCCGCTGTTGGCTGCTCTGCTCCGTTGACGCCCCTCGCCGGACGAATCCGTCTCCGTATTCTTGTCGACCGGTGCATTATCGAAATTTTCGGCAATGACGGGCAAGTCTCCATGGCCTGCTACTATGGGGCGCAAACGGGAAGCGGGGGCAAGGATAATCGCCTGACCGTGTCCAATGACAGCGTGCGTATCACTTCTCTCGACGTTCACGAGCTGAACTCCATCTGGCCTTCGGAAGGCAGCAAATAGAAATCATGCCGGACTCCGGGCTTCTCTAGCCGGCAACGCACGTGTAGATCGTGTAAGGCAGGTAGGCGCGAAATCCTTCGGGCGTGCAGATGAACGTGTCGGGAATCTGGCCGAACTGCTCGAGCAGGAAATCCTTAATCTCAGCCGCGCGGCGGCGATCGAATCCGTAGCGACTCTCCAGCTCCTCCGAGTTCAGTGGCAGACTTGGGGCCAGCTGGTGCGAGCGAATCTGCCATCCCGTCTCACGCAGAGCCCGATCCAGTTCGTCCCGCGTTGGATACCACTTGCCCGTTCCCATCTTCGCATAAAGCGCATTCAGGCAGCGGCACGCAAGAGGGGACTCGAACGCAACCGTCTGGTGGATGAAGAACTCGCCTGCTAGCATTTGCGATCGAATGTGTCGAAGGGCTGGCCGCAAACCATCCTTCCCCAGGTAGTGAAGAACAGATCGCATCACGAAGACGAAACGCGTGGACCCCGCATCGATCCGGTTTCGATCCAAATCGACCAGGGAACCCAGAAGGGGGGTGATTCGCGGATTATTGATCAGGGAGAGCTGTTTCTCAGAGACATCCATGTTGACGAATCGAATGTTAGGACTCGGCAGGTGCCTGGCCAGCTCCTTGAGCAGGAACCCTGTTCCGCCGCCAAGGTCGACCACGACTTGCGCGTCGCCTGCGTCGATGGCCTTTCGTAACTCCGTGATGAAACCCTCGGCGATTGCGGGGTCGGAAAAATACCCGCCGTGAACGTGCTCCCACGCCTGACCATGGACCGACAATTCACGACCGATCTCGCCGTGCTTCGCTTCTGTCATCTCGCCTGATCCTCGCAATCTCATCAGGCTTCAACCTTACCTGTTTCTGCCGATCTTCTCCACAGGTATTTCGTTGGCGCAGTGCACGCGTCAGCACTTGATTGGATATTTGCCCATCTCGCAGGCGGTATCGACCATGGCGAGAATATTCTGTGGGGGAACCCCGTACTGAATATCATGATCCGGTGCAAACACAAACCCGCCGCCCGGAGCGAAGATCCGCACGCGTTCCTTCACCTGCGCCCGTACGTCGTCCGCTGTCCCGTGTGGAAGCACTGTCTGCGTATCCACGCCGCCGCCCCAGAACACAATTCGTCCGCCAAAACGCTTCTTCAGTTCCACCGGGTCCATGTTCACTGCTGTCGTCTGTACCGGGTTGAGGATATCCACTCCCGCCTCGATGAAATACTCCACCAGATTCATGATTGATCCGCAGCTATGGTACATGGCCTTCACCTGGCTGTTCCGGTGTATGTAATCCGTGATCAATCGAATACTGGGTACGTAAAGGTCTTTGAAGATCTGCGGGTTAAACAACTCTCTCTTCTGCGTTCCGAAATCCGTGCCCGAAACGAGAATCGTGTCGATGTATTTGCCCACTGCCTGCAAATAAATCCGCGCATTCTCCACTGCCCGCTCGGCCGTCGCCTGCAAAATCGAAAATGCGTAATCCGGCTCCGTGATCAACCGGCAGAGCCAGTCGCTAATCGTATGCCCGGCAAAAATCCCGTTCGATCCCAGCCCGCCCTTGAGGAATCCGCCCTGAATCGAATACTCCGTGTTGTCGTGGAGCTGTTTCGCCGACTCCTCCAGTTGCCGAAGGTGTTCCTGGCTATAAAGCGGAAGCGACTTTGCCCATGCCTCCGGGCTCATCTTTTCGTCCGAGTCGCTCATCGTCGTTTCACACGCCCGCTCGAAGTACAGCCCGCCCGGCGGCATGTATGCCAGAGGCGTTCCCTCAGCGTCCTTGATATAAATGTATCCCTTCTCGTCGGTGACCGGATTGAATCCGCCCGGCATGAGCACCGTATTTCCCGGTCCCGTCTTCCACGGTTTCCAGTCCTTGTTCTCCAACCCCCATGCCACCGACGGGTTTTCCAGTTGGATCACATCCACGTGAAGCCGCTTGCGCACCGGTTCCGCCAGTCTGGCGAGCATCCCGAATTGATCATAGACAATCGGTGTTCCCAGATCCAACCCCAGGTACTTGACCAAATCCACGTAGGCGTCAATGCAGACCCCTGTCACGACGCTCGCCCCGATGTCGATCGGCAGTCGGTCCGGTTCCTCGAAGTGAATCGCTTTCTGTACCCGTTGACGTGACGTCATCGCCATAGCTTGCTCCTTGGATTGTTAACAGTTAACAAGCTAGCAAGTCCGCAAACAGTTGGCAAGCGAAAAATAGAGTGAACCATTTTGCCTTGACCGCAGGGTTATTTCACCGTAAATCCGTTCTTCTTGTCCCACTGGACCGTGAAATAGTTTCCACAGTACAGATAGGGTCCGAACGTGAAGCTCGTGATTCCCGATTGCTCCAATGCCACGGGGCGAAGCTCGAATTTCTTTCCCGGCAGCGGATTGAACCCAATGATGTATTTGCAGATCAGGTCCGTCAGAATCGTGCATTGCGCCGCCAGTTCGTGCTTGCCCATGTTGTATTTGCCTGTAATGCTGTGGTACGAATACGCCGAACTCGGACCGTCGAGAGTAACCATCTTGACCACTTTATTAAGATACTTGCCCGCCAGTTCTGTGTAACCGTACCGCACAAGCGCCTCAAGCGTGAACCACACGCCCGAGGTAATCTCAACATCTCCGCCGTAGGTGATCAAACCTGGGTCCACGTCCGGCGTATCCATCGACACCGACGGACAAGGCCACGGCGTACCGAATTCCTTCGGGTTCGTCAGCCGTTTGATCATCCGGTCCGCCCGATCCTTTGACGCGATCCCCGCATACAGGGCTGAGAACGCCTGAAGGCATTTGACGTTCGAATGCTTCATGTTTCGCGGGTCCACGTCGAAGTAGAACCCTTCTTCTTCATTCCACAGGTATTTATTGATCGCCGACTTGAGCTTCTCGTTCTTTTCCTGCAGCCTTCGCGTGTTCAGCTTGGCCCCCAGGACCTTTGTCGCCTCGATCATCCGCTCCCGCAGTGCATACAGGTAGCAGTTGTAATCGATCGCGATGAACGGCGTGTCCATCTTCAGCATCATCTCTGCGTCACCCTTTTTAAACGCCTTGATAAAGGGTTTGAGCCGAAGTGAATAGTCGAATTCATCCACGAAACGCGTGGTATAAAGACCGTTCGGCAACTCGTGTTTGGAAAACTCCGCTTCCGCCTCCTTCATGATCTCCAACGCCTGTCGGAGGAACTTCTTATCGCCCGATGACAGGAAAATCTCCCACGCGCCGAGCAATCCGTTGGGTGTCGTATGTGGAATGGTGGTTATGGTGGGAAGATCGAGCTTTGGCGGCAGTTTCTTGAGGTATCCGCCGACAACCTTCATGGCCTCGTTGTGGCTTCGGAGCTTCGTGATCTTTCGCAAGGGATGCAGATACGTGCCGATGTTCAGTCCGCCGCCGTTGTCGCCTTCCAGCAGGATCCCCCCCTCGCCGATCCGCTTGTCGTTGAGCCATCGCTCGGCGATGGAGTTCATCGGCGTGTTCCAGCTCCACTGCCACACCGCTCCCGTCTTCCACGGGCACGTGTACGGATGGGTAAACGGCTCATAGGGAATATCGTAGAGGTTTGCCCACGTCGTGTACGCCTGGTAGTAATAGAGTCGTTCGAGGTTCTTGTCCGAACACGAAAATCTCGGGACAATCCGCGTGAAATAATTGTCCCACGTTCGCTCGGCTTGGCGAAATACCGCAACCGGATTTCTCGCCGCCTGAGCTGCTTTCTGAATTACTGATTTCTGATCATAACCGCAAGTATAGGCCAGGCAGATCTTTCGCCCGGGCGCCAACCGCACGACGGCCTTGGTCTGGAACGGCTGTTCCTTGCTTTCAAACGTCACGCCTTTTGCCCCGCTGATCGCCAGGGCCGCGAAAGCCTGTTCCTTGATCGCCGCGCACACGCCGTCCTTGAAATCATGGATCTTGGCGTCAAAGAACGGTAGCGAAAAGTCAACGACCGTAAATTCCAGCCCCGTAAACGTCCATTCGATCACCATGCAGTTGTCGCTGACCGCGGCACGTTCCACGATCTTGGATTTTCCCAGCGTGAAGGTCCGCTTTAACTGGTGTGGCCAGAATTCCGTCGTGACCTGGTCCGCGGGAAAATCGATCTTTGGACCGGTGGACCGCAGGCTGTCGTGGTTCACCAGTTCGGCATTGCTGAACTTTGTTCCTGTGAACCTGTGCGGGAAAGGCAGCGGATAAAAATGCGTCCGTTCGCATCCCGGGTTCTTCTTGTCGAAAAACACGGAAAGCTGATTGGCCGTCAGGAATGTCTGCTCGTTATCTTTGAGAATCTTCTTCCAGTCAACGCGAACGGGCTTGAGTCCTTTGCCAAAATCCACCAGCGGACGTTTCTTCAACATGGTTATCTCTCCTTGTCTGGTCCCAAGAGGCGTTTAACCTCTCCTGTGAGAATATGTTCATTCAATTCCGTCATGTAAGTTCGTTGCGGCTCTTCGAGCCACGCCGGCTCATCGGGTTTGAAATACCCGGTCGGAAGCATGCCCCAATATCCTTCCTCGATGGCGGTATGAACGGCGTTCTGAGTTATCCACCTTCCCGCCGCCGATTCCTCGAACCGCGACCGCAGCGGCGGGTAAAGGTTGTACCCTTCGTCGACCACAACGGGGAGATTTCGCTCGCGACCCAACGCGGCGCCTTCCTTGATCTTCTGGATCACGTTCTGGGTCGCTTCGTCGACCTCGGCGCCGAAGTTCTTGAAACACCAGTAATCGAACCGATTGTTGTCCAGATTGGCGTACATCCACGTGCGGCTGAGCCATGAGGAATGGATGAACGCGTTGACGTTCGCCCGGGCCAGGAAATCCTTCCAGGGCTCCGGGTCCGGCCGAAGGATCCATTTGAGCAGTTCGTCATTCATGTTCGGACCTTTGTCCACGTCCCAGTAGGCCATACAGAAAAACTTGGCGACGGAGGTCTTGGTGGCATAGACGTGATGATCGATCAGATCGGTATTCCCAGCCAGAACCGCGGGCTCGATCCAGGCGTAGTCGGCGGAAATCAGCAACTCCGGATGACGTTGCTTGAGATATGCGATGGCGGCTTCGGTTCTGGAACGCTTTTCCTCGTTCGAAAACGGTGTCCAGTTAAGCTCATTGTGAACTTCGACGAAGGCGATCCGGTGGGCCAGTTTCTTCAACTTCACATCCCTGATCAAACGGTCCATCCCCTCGGCCATGGGCATGAACCACGAGGTTGTGGACATCTCGATGACCTCGTCGCGAACCGCGGGGTCCGTGGGAAGCGACGTCGATTCCTGAAAGTGCCACGATGTCAGGGCCAGGTACAGATCATGCTTTTCCGCCAGTTCAAACAACCGCATGACACGTTCATATACGTCGTAACGCACATTTCCCCGATAAGCGAGGCATCGATTGTTCCGGCTGGCGCCGGGAACCCACGGACCCAGTTCGATCGGTCCGCGACGGTGACCGTTACGATCGAAACACCAGTACGGAGCAACGTCCACCCGCAGGCAGTTGAAATTCCGTTCCTTGGTTTCAATCACCGCCCGCTCCAGGTCCGCGTACGGCTCTCCTTTGTCAACGTAGGTCAGCCAGTACCACCCCCACATGCAAATGGCCAAACGGGGAGGCAGATGCGCGGGAATCTTCTCTTTGCCGATGACGTCCATGATTATTTCCTGAATTCAACTTGGTATCTGGAGGCTGTGCGATCCAGTCGAATCGGTCCGGTCACTTCCACTCCGTTGACGACGGCTTTGTTCCATTCCGCTTGCACGCTCACAGTCAGTTGCATTCCCGCCAGCTTCAAATCGCGAATGGAAAAGTCGACCGTTCGGAACGGCTGAAGGTACAGGTACCGCTCATCCATCTTCACGCCCAGAATACGAATCAAATATTCCCACGAACATTTGTACCGCGGATAAGGCGGGAACCGCGGCGTGTCTTTGCCCGGTTCCTCGGGCAATGTGCGAGTCTTCAGGTTCTCATCAATCGACTGGCACCATTCTCCGACCGCCAGATGGTTGTTGTGGAGACTGGCTTCAAGTGATCTGAACACGTCCAGCGAAGCCACCTCATTTCCCGTCTCGCCCAGAAGCGAACCCAAGTCGAGTTGAGCGCAGATCCAGCACACCCACGCGTGATATCCCCCGTGGGCCATGTCGGGCTTGCGCCCCGGCAAGAGGCCATTCACCCACCCGCGGAAATTACGCCCCGGATCATCAATCAGATTGTGCTTGTACAACGTTTCCAGTGCAAGCGTGACTTTCTCCTTCGGCAGAACCGATTCCGATTCAGGATCGATCGCGATGGCCCATTTCCCGAAAAGTTGATCGGTGAACGCCGAATCCGGAACGCTGATTGGCTCCGCGTCCGGCGTGCGGAAGAAACAATTCCAGTATTTCTGCTTGTCGTTCCACAAAACGCGATCAAAACTCGCGATGGCTTTCGCCTTGAGCTCTGATACCGGCATCCCGTCCACCACGGCGGGCTGACCGCTGATCTCTGCCATCTTCTCCAGCGCGTGCAGCCCGTAAATCCACGCGGAATTGACGAACGCGCTTACGCCCGGCATCTTCCACGCGTCGTAACTCTGATTTCCATGCGTCGATTTGATCAGGTGCTCATAGTGTCCCGTATTGTACACACAATTCGCGGCAAGGACGCAAACGGGCATTGCCTTGGCCAGCCAGTCACGATCGTTGAACCACAGAAAATCACGATACACGCGATTGAGGAAAATCGGCTCTTCAACATAATGCGCCGCGTCGTCCCAGATCGAGTGCCACACCAATCCCGCCCGCGGACCCTCGGTCGGAATGCACTCCAGATACTGATTCATCTCCATTCGTTCGATCTCGGGCCAGTTGATCATATAAAGCCACGAACTGTACACGTTGACGTCCATCGTGTTCACGTGCCGGTGCGGCGTCTCGATCTCGAAGAAATACGGATCGTCGCTGAGCATCGTCGATGTGATGACTGAGGATAGCGAGGAAAACCACAGACGCTTGAAATACGCCGGTACCTGCAGCGAGTCGTGCCATCGATCGATGGCCTGCGACCATGCATCCGCCGAGCGTGCAGCCAGGTCGATGACGTCCGTCGCGCCGCAAAAAGCTTTGGCGTAGTATCGGCGATAGATTTCATACATCGTCTGCGACGGCGTCTTGAATTTCGGATAGAACCACGACACGAAAAACCGAACGGTCCGCTTCTCACCCGCTCGCAGGTCGAATGTCAGACCCACGCCGTTATTTTCCACACTTCCCCCGTCGCACGCGAAACCAATCTCGCCGTGGGTGTCCTCAAAGACTGCTTTGTTGCCGCGGGTCTTCACCGGATCGCGGTGGGGAAGCGCCAGCCGGAATGTTCTCGCTCCTTTGCCCCGATTCTCCACGGTAATCTCAAAAACCTGTACGGGCACCGTCGAGTTTGCCAGATCGTGGGGAACCATCGGCGAAAACGCCGTCATCGTCAGCCCCAGCTCCCAATCGCTTTTCTCAAAGACAAACACCCCTTTAGGCAAACAGGCGTAGGCACGAACCTTGTCCACCGGCTGGGCCGGCGTTCGCCAATACCAGGATAGCGGCTTTTCCTGCAGAAAGAGCCCCCGATCGCCTTCCGTGAGAACAAACCCCCATACCGGAAGTCTCTCCGGTTCCGCCAGGTAATCCCACACCTTTCGCGGACCATAGCCGGGATACTCAAACGACTCTTTATCCGGGGCGGAGTCGAAATTCACCCGCGTAAACCCGTACTTCCCGAATACGCTGTATCCGGTTCCGATTCCCCCGAAGGGAATGCCGATACTGTGGGAAACGTCGACGAAGTCGTCGCTGATCTGCGAATGACTCATGGTTCGCCTCACATTGTTAACAATGGTCAGGAATATAGCGGGAAGGCTTGGGTTGGTCAACGAGGAATCCGGATTATTTTCTCAGCAGCTTTACAATGGCAGCATGGTTTGCCTCTTTCGCCAGATCGCTGGCACTCTCTCCCGCCAGGTTCCTGCGATTACGATCGGCCTTGTGACTTAGAAGAATCCGCGCGACCTGGGTTCGTCCTTCCTTCGCCGCGAACATCAGCGCGGTCATTCCGTCTTCGCTCTCGGCATTAACGTCAGCGCCATGGGCAATCAGAATTTCCACAACCGGCGCATGACCCTGGTCCGCCGCCCACATCAGGGCGGTCAGTCCCCATTGCATCTTCCAGTTGACGTCCGCTCCGGCGGCAAGAGCCTTTTGAACTCCCGCAACGTCGCCCTTGCAAGCCGCCTGGATCAGTGGCGTATATCCGAAGAAATGATCCTTCAACAGACCGCTCTCCCGAAACAACACCTGTCTTTCCAGTGCGGTCTTGTGGGCCGCTGGGTTGGGGCTCGGCGTTGGCTCGCGCCGGTCGCAGGACAACAACACGAGTAATGTAATGGATAGCAGAGCAAGGTGTCTTATCATGGCTTAGTCCTTCTTCTCAAATACATATAATGTCGCGCTGTACGCCGGTAATGCGAATTTAATGTGAAGCTTTCCCGCTTTCGCTTCCATCGTCCCGATGTTCTCGGGCTTCAGTTCGCTGTCGGCGTTGATCTTGTCTACGATCGAGGGATTCTTCACGCAGTCCGCCTGCATCAGTCGCATCTTCTGAGCCAGGTACCACGAGTTTCCCTTCGTGGCCGACAATTCATACCGCGTGGCTTGGAACTTTTTCCCCAGCCCCGCCGTATCGACCGCCAAATCCACCGCCGTCGTATAGCTCACCATCGGATTGGTTTCAAAGCTGTAACACAGAACCTTGATCGTGTCCTTGTCCACGACGGCCAGAGAGTAGACAGGGTCCTTATCCGCTTCTGCCGAGACTTGCGTCCCGCCATTCAGCCACGACATCATCTGATACGCGCGGCACACGGGGTTGAAAATACCGTGGTACGTGATGCATGTGGGCAGACCCTGGAATTCCGGCGTGTTCTCCGGATCGCCCGTGAATCCGAAATAAATCGGCGATTGGAAGAAGAACGCCATCAGGCTGACCCCTAGGCGATGCGAGAAGAATCCCATGTGGAGCGTGGCGATGGCCTGGATGTGGTTATTCTGTTCGTGAGTGGGATGTTTCGGGTCGCGCCCGCCGTCGAAGAAGATCGGCGTATATTCCGTGTTGAACAACTGCAGACGCTTTCCCGTCTTCTTGTAATACCGGTCGATATACCCCTGGTACCGGATGATCTGATCCTCCGCCTGACGCCAACTGATGTCGCCGGAATAACCAGCCAGATAGCCGTGATAACTGATCGCGTCGATCTTCGTTCCCTTCTTCCCGGTGGCTTCGTTGATCCCCTCGGCGCAGTGGTCGAGCATCTCATCCATCGAACTATCGCCCGCACACCCGCTGGGACCCGCAATAAACGCCTCGGGAAGTGCCCGCGTAACGCCCGCCACGGTATAATCCTGCATCCGGATGAACGTATCCTTCGGGTCCGTCCGGAATCCATGCCACTCCGGCTCCGTACCCGGTTCATTGCCCGTTTCGAACATCCACGTCTTAACTTCCTCCTTACCGTACGTCTCAACCAGGAATTTGACAAACCTGTAGTTCAGCTCTTCCCAGTCCTTGTAGTTGGCTGGACCGTTATGCGTGTCCCAATTCCTCGCCATACAACTTGGCACCGGCTCTAATCCGATAATCGGCTTGCACCCGCCGACAAGCAGTGATCTATCGAGCATGCACTTGATGGCGGAAAAGTCCGTCTTCATCTTCCCGTCCTTGTCGAACGTGACAATGGACCCAAATGCCTTATCGCCTTCCGGCCAGTTCGTTCGAGGAGCTCCAAACTCCACCTTGACCTGACCATCCGGTCCTTTTCCCACCCAGCCGACATTGCTCTGATAGATATGATGGATGCGGACATACTTGAATCCGAGATTCTTCCGCTCCTGATACCAATGTCCGGGACCGTCAACGAACTTGCCCGCCGTTCCGAACGTCGGCGAATACACTCGGTCCGAATTGTGATGGTCATACGCATTCAACGGGCTGACAAATATTCCCTTCTTTACCGAACAATCCACCGCGACATGCGCCTGCGCCGTGTTTTTCCCGCGTCGTGGAAACGGCTTGTACGTCGTCGGGACCAGAATCTCCAGATCGTCGAACCATACCGTTCCCTTCGCCCCTTTCTCCAGCCCGAATTCCCATTGGGCGTATCGTGCTGCCGGATCGGTGTTCTTCAGGTCCGCCGAAAACTTCTGCCAGTCGTTCGTTCCCGTCAGGGACGCAACCGGCAATACCTGAATCTTCTTTCGGTCTTTGTCGTAAAAGAACAGGTTCGCGAATGCTTTTCCGCCGGACACGTTATCCGTCCTAATCGCAATGCCCGCCCGCGCGGACTGGATATCCAGAAGCTCGATTCCCGAATACGCCGTGCATTCTCCCGTCATTCGCATCGACGCCAGGCCCGAGTGCCTCACGTCCTCCACGCAAATCGCATTCTTGCCTACCTGGTCGGCAAAGGTAAACCCATTAGCGCGCTTTTCCATCTCGTATCGAATTTCAAAAGAGCCGTTTTCTACAACATTCAGAACGCCTTCCGCCTTAACCTCAGGAAGCTTCTCCTTCCACACCTCAACGTCATCCACCCACACCTGCGATCCTGGCGCCGCCCACACAAAAATGGCCGGCTGCAGATAAACCGTCGATTCCTTCGGAGGGCAGTCCGGACCGGCGCTGAACTCCCAACCCTTATCTCCCTCCGCATACTGCAGATACCCGTACATGTTGTACCAATTGCCCTGAAGCTGCTTCTGTTCGTTCAGCAGTTCCAGTCCGATGCCCACCCCGTAGCATCCCTCTTTGAGGAATTTGAAATTCTTGATCTTCCCCCACGCCGTCATGTGATATCGATACCCCGGTTCCACTCGAATCAGTTTGTTCGAGTAAACCTTGCCGTTTCCGTTGATCCACAAACTCTTCTTGCCGGTCTTCGCGTCGTCTACCACCTTGCACGTCCCGTACGCCGCCTTCCAGCCGGGAATCTCCCCGCTCTTGCTCAAAGACTCGAAGCCGGGATTAGAACCCTTCAGGAGGTTTTCAACTCCCTGCGGTCTGGTCGTCTGGCCCAAACATACTGCCGCCATCGTCAACAAAGTTGCACCAATCATCGAAACGTTCATCTTCCGCATTCCTAATTCTCCTGTAGGGTGGGTTTCCCAACCCACCATCTTTTCTACTCGCCTGCCCTTAACTCAAAAAACCGTATCCCCGGACCCGGCACATCCAGTGTGAGAATCACCACACCGTTCTCTTTCGCTACCGCCGGACATTTCAGCACGCCATACTTGCTCGCCGACAGCATCTTCGCCTTCGCCTGCTGGTCCTTCATGTCGGGCTTACCCAACTCAAGCCACTTGGCATAACTATTCCCATGCTTCTCGTCCGCCGCCCAGAGCCGTGTGCAGCGATAACTCTTGCCCGGCAAACCCGACACCTTCACCGTCACTTTCGTCTGGCACGGCTGACGACTGATATCCTCGTCAAAGCTCGTCAAAACAATCCGCACCGATCCATCGGGCATGATCGCGGCCAAGCCGTCGATCGGATCGTTGCTCGAAGCCAGATTCAACCGCCTCCCGCCCTTGAGCTCCTTCAAAAATACAAACGCGTTGTATACCGGTTTCGGTACGCCCGTCTTCGTGATGATCCCGTGATATCCCGAAAACAACGGCGGCGCAGGATATAACTCCGGATGATCCACCATCGCGAAGAACATTCCGTAGTCGATCCCGTTATCCAGCATGGCTCGCACATACTTGATCACCAGACTCGGCGTCCAGTGATTGTCGTGAGCCTCGGTGTTCATCGAGCTCGCGTTCCATTCCGTATTCCCCTTGATGCAGTCGGTTCGCAATCCCGAAAACTGCTTGGGATATTCGCGAAGCTGCTGGGCCCAGTCTGGAAATTGCCGCAGAGAGTTGGCCCACCCGCTGTAAAGATGGAACGAATAATGATCGACTTCGTTGAGCTTGCCCAATTTCTGCAGCCGGTTCAGAATAATGTCGTCGGTGTAACGCCCGCCGCCGCTCGTCAGGCCCATCTTCAAATCCACCCCGTATTTCTTCTCCACACGCTCTGCCGCCAGGTAATCTTGCTCCGCGATATCGGCAAACTCCTCCGGCGTGCCCGTATAATATCCGCTCGGGAATCCCGGCTCGTTCCAGATCTCCCAATACCAATTCTCCACGTTCGCCTTGCCGTATCGCTGCACCGCATGCTCCAGGAACGCCTCAATATACTTACCCCATTTGGTCATATCCTTCGGGGCGTCGGTGTTCTGGTAATTGGCTTTGCGCGATCCCGGCTTATCCAAACCGTCCGGCGTCGTTTCCAGCGTCACCACCAGCTTGAACCCGAACTGCCTGACCATTCGGTCGAACAAATGATCGAATCCGGACCAATCATAAACGGGATTTCCTTTCGCGTCGTCGTGCCTGTACGCCTTCACCGCGTTATGAACTTCATGCATCCGAATCCGCTCAAATCCCGCGTCCTTGATCAGCGTCAGCCATTCCGGCGCCTCCCCTCGCTGCATCCAGCACGCATACGCCGTATCCGTCCCCGTCCATGTCGCATGGTTGATCAAGCCAAGCGGCTTGCCCGCGTCCACGCTCACCGTCGCCTTCGCCGCGTCGTACGGCGGGATCTTCTCCTTCAACGGAATCCGCTGAAGCGTGTAATTGTCGAACCACACCGTCCCCGACGCGCCCTGGAAATGCCTCAGCCACACCTGAACCGTCTTCACCGACGAATTGAACGTCGATTCCATATAAAAATACGACCAGCCGCCGGACCCGTTGTTATTCACTAATCCGTCGAGATCATGATGTGTTACCTGCCTGCCCTTGGAGTCCCAACCCACCAACTGACACCCCACCTTCTGATACCCGCTCCCTTTCACGTTCTCCCGACGCATCCACCCCGTGAGAATCAGCCGCTCCCCATTATAGGGAAACGCCTTCGACACCACCGTGCTCGGCCCCTGCATCTTCAAACACCCTTGTCCCGCCGCCGGAACTTCCACGTCAATCGTCGCCGTGCTTCCCGGCTCCCACGTCTTAAGCCCATCCCAATCCTTCTCCGTCTTGCGGAAAAACCAGTGATCCACCCCCAGCGCTCCCTCAAATCCCGGATCGCCGATCAGGTCTTCCATATCGTCGTTCCGAAGAACAACCTTAAAATTCCTGTACTGCGCCGTCCCTGATTTACCTTCGTTCGAAATGCGAATCCGAAATGTCTTCACCCCTTCAACGAACCGGTGTTTCCACTCCTTTACGCTCTGCCAGTCCTTGTCGCCTCGCAGCATCAACACGTCCGCATGGCAAATCTCCTCGCCTTTGGAGTCAAACCCCACCAGCGTCACGCGGCCCACCTTCCACGCCGCGTCCGAAGGCTCAATTCCTCTGCACTTACCGTCCACGCTGATAATAATGTCCCCGCCCGCGCGATAACCGATGGAAGGCGTGGCCATACACACACCCGCCCCCAGCGTCAGCGCCCCATCCTCCACCTGAATCGCGCCCTTGCCCCATTCTTTCTGAATCAGCTCCGACCACACCGGCCGACTAAAATCAACGTCCATCAATATTCGCGAACCGGCCCAACCGGGGCTTGTCAGCACGGAAATGGCGAACATGATAACTGAGAGGGATCCCGGCATTCTCATTCTAGGACTCCTTTGGAGGAAAAGATCTCAGAGGAACAGTCGACTAGGGATACGGCTGATTGCACAAATCCTTGGTGACCTCGTATCGAAGATGACTTTCCACATGCCAATCGGCGAAAAGACAGCTGGCACTGCTACCGTGAATGAATCCCGCTCCGCCACTTCCATAATACTCCCCCGCGATGCAATCATAATTCGTCGCGGCGTTAAACCACTTTCCCGCTGTCCCGTCTATCAGATCCTGCTGAGCCAACAAACCATCGATGAGGAATATCTTCCTCGACGGAGCTTCAATTCTCGTGAAGTTGATCCAGGAGGCCGTGCATTGGTCGTCCCGGTCCCAGTAAGGCGAATTCCGCATTCGAAGATACGTCCAACCGACCGATTTCGTTGGACCGGCGGCCAGAGCTAAGGCCTTGGCAACGGGGCAGTTCAGAATCTCCGACCACGTGTTCGGCTGGGAACTGTTGTAGGTGAGAGCGGGGAAGTACTTCATCAGGTACAAAGACCAGACCCACCAGGGTGAATACCCCGGACTGGGAGTTGTCGTATACGAAGCATACATGGTGTTGCGATAGTCATCCAAATATCGTTGAATGCAAAAACCCACCTGTCGAAGATTGGACATGCACGAGACGCCCTTTGCCTTGTCTCTGGCTTGTGACAATGCTGGCAGCAGCAGCGATATCAGCACCGCGATAATCGCCACCACGACCAGCAGTTCGATCAACGTAAATCCGTTTCGCCCTCGATTCATAGCATACTTCCTCATTTCGTTACTTTCGATTCCTCTTCTGACAATATTCTATTGATCCACGCCCCGACTTTCTTATGCATCCCATCACCGACATCACGCCCATCCTGCCAAAGCGGCAACCCGCGGCGAAGCGGGCTGCCACTATCTGAAACATAGCACTTTCCCTTTTATCCGCGTCGTCGAATCAGGCCCAGGCAACCGATGGCCATCAACATCACCGTCACCGGCTCCGGAACCACTTCAAGCTTCAACCCGCCAAACGACATACATCCTTGATAGTAATTGTACGAATAGAATCCGTTGTCCGTCGTCGG
>CAZLZE010000044.1:0-36879 GCA_964563935.1 uncultured Phycisphaerae bacterium
CGCCAGTACTCACCTCAGGTCTATCGAACAACGTGGGCGGGCCTGAGAGATCTACTGTCACGCCCTTGGAACCAGCCGATACAACACGAGCAAACGTTGCTAGCACGTCGCTCTCCGAAAGGTGGTCCATGAAGCGCAGCGCCGAGCTGGCGACATAGCGAGGATCAAGTTCCATTGCTATCCACCTGCGCCCGAGTTGCTCCGCGACCTTTCCTGTCGTGTTAGAGCCGGCGAAGATGTCGACGACCAAATCACCTTGACTCGTCAGGAACTTGATGAAGAACTCCGGTAACGCGGCGGGAAAGCGTGCAGGGTGTCCTTCCAATCCTACGAGTTTGGCTAACCGCAGGTACGACGAGTTGCTCTCGGTATTCGGAATTTGGAGCAGGTTTGACGGTATGGCGCCGCCGTTGTCGGATCCGAAACCCCTACTGATGTCATGACCGGACGGACGGTCCTTGGGAGTGTAAAAGGCGTCCGGGTTCTTAAGCAGAGTCTTCATGCGCTCGGAGTAGGGCGCGAGAACCTGTCGCACGTTGGCTTTTGGCCACTCGGACTTCGAGAACCACCATACGGTATTCACCGAATCCTTTGCTCGGAGCTTCCGCTTGTTCACCCACTCTATCGGCGAGGGCAGCTTTGCGGGGTTGTGCCAGAAGAACTCCTCGGCAAGGTAGAAGCCGATCTCATCACACATCTTCAAGAGAACCCGATACTGGTACAGCGATCGCACTGGCACGCCGCGCTGGTAAGCGCCACCGAGGTCGAGAACGAAGCTGCCCGTCTCGCGGAGCACGCGGCGAACCTCCGCGCCGAACTCGCACAGCCAGTCTACATACTCGGCTTGGTCCTTGTTCCCATAAGCCTTCTGCCTTAGCAGCGCGAACGGCGGCGACGTTACGACGAGGTCGACGCTCCCTTCCGGCATCGCGCGCAGCAGTTCAAGCGAATCGCCGAGGTAGCACGCACCGTTGCGGGTTGAGTAGACCGGTGTGGGCAGCTTGTCGAACGGCGTCTTCACCTTGCTTCTCGTCATGGTGTCGACCTCGGTGTCCAGTCCTGCGCGATCCAGCTCTCAAGGAATGTCCAGATCACGGAGACCGCGTAGTGGACATCCGGCCGCCGGGCTTGCAACGCTGCGATGTAAGGTGCGACCGCCTCCTTTGGCAAGTGAGCCAGCGTCCATGTCGGCCATGTTGAACCCACTCGCTCCGCCACCGATGCAATCTCCTTCGCTGGAGCTCCCTGGATTCGTCGCAGGGTTTCGGCGGCACCGGCTGCGACGTCGGCAGACGTGGCCTCCAGCGCCTTGAGCAGCGGATCGAATCCCACCGACCCAAGGTCCTGCAGCGCGACGAGCGCCTCTTCGCGAATCTGGGGGGCGACGTCCGCGAACGCGCGCACCAAGACTTCAGCGGCCTCCTTGGTCCCGTGGCATCCGATGCCCCAAGCGCAGGCGGTACGCAAGAACAGCGGTTGCGCGGCGTCCTCGAGAACGTGCCGCAACAACCCGAAGGAACTCGGTGTTCGAGTTTCTGCGAGCGCGACCGCAGCCTCTAAGCGCATCTGGTCGTCGGTGTCGTGCAGCAGAGTTTGGCGGAACTGATCGTCAGCCGACTCTCCTGCCACCTCGCAAAGGTAGGACTTGGCCTCCATGCGCACGTAGGCGTCTTCCTCAGAGTCCAAGGCGAGCTCACGGATCTGATCGGCCAGCGCGGCATCCTTGGCGAATCTGGCAAGCTTACATCCGGTGAACCGGACCGTCCGTTCCCGGGATGCGAGCATCTGCTTCAGCTTCGCGGAATCGCATCCACCAGCGCAGCGAGCAGCAATGACCTTCAGCGGAGGAAGCTGCCCCGCAACCACCTCGTTGAGCTCGAATCGATCTCCGGTCGCCAGAAACGCCTGTTCGTCGGCGCCGAGCCGGAAGTGACGCACCTTACCCTGAGTGTCGTCGAGCACGTAGTCCAGTCGCCCCTTTGCGACGGAAGTCACCTTCCCGGGTCCTGGAGCGAACCGCGCCTTCCACTGGACCTGTACCTCGGACCCCTCGGTGACGCCCTTGGGCTTCAACTGCTTTGGCGCTATCCTGCGGAAGGAGTCCACCGTGAAGAGGTTGATGCGTCCCTCCACACTCCAGGTCGACAGCGTGCGCTCTCGCCAAAGCGAATGGCGCGAATCGAGATATCCGGCGCTCCAGGCCGCTTCATGAGCCGAGACAATCGGGAATGCAATCCAGTCCGACTCCAGCATACCGTAGTGCCATGCCCGTTCTGCGTCTCTGGGCGAGTGCGACATGGCGAGGTCGGCGCTGGTCTTGGCACGCGACTCGATCCGCACGCCACATTTGGTGCAACACAGGTCTGGGATTCGGACCCGTTTTCGCTTCACGTCTCGCCAGATCCGGGTCGCGAGAGAGCCCCGCTCCAGCTCGACGATATTGTGCCCCAGCGCGTTTAGGTACTGCTGAACTGCCTGTGCGCCGACAGCACCGACGGCGAGCATCCGGAAGAAGCTGGAGTCGGACTTGAATGCGTTACGTTGAGCCACTTTATGTCCTTTTCGGAATCGTTCTCACACATCAGACCCATGTCGTCTAACAATGATTGGACAGACTGTATAATCCGGCAAAGGCAGGCTGTCCGCTTCCGCCTAAGCCGGAGGGGAAACGCCACTCGCTCGCCCTAACGTGCTCATGAGCATGAACTTCTGGCGGAACGCCGTGATGGCGGCGTTGTCTTATACAGACTGCATAAAACGGGTTACAGGCCATCCATCGGACTCCTTACCCCTTGGCATCCCTTGTTCAGGACGTGGGTATAGACCATGGTTGTGGTGACGTCCTTGTGCCCCAGAAGCTCTTGGATCGTGCGGATGTCGTAACCGGTCTCAAGCAGGTGCGTGGCGAAGGAATGCCGGAACGTGTGGCAACCCACGCGCTTGACGAGTTCCGCCTTGCTCACCGCGTCCTTTACCGCCCGCTGGAGTATCGGTTTAGACGGCTCGTCCGCGTTTGGCGAAACAGCACTCGATAGCATGGCATCGGCAGTTCGAGACGGTAGCCTTCGGGGTGCGAAGGCTACGCGGTCGTTAACTCGGAGAGGGTTATAAACCGGAGAATTGGAGAGTTCGGGCGCGGTTCTTTGGGGTGCGGTCGCAACCATGATGGTTGGCTTCGCGCCCCAGACTCTCCGAATCGAACCGGAGAATTTCACCTGCCGAGTCTCCTTTCGCCTAACCCTTTGCCTACCGCACGTTACGGAAAAGCCCCGGTCGCTCTCGCTCCCGGGGCTCTCTGTTAACCCAAGGGGTACCGTAGTGCCCCGTATTTTTAATGACTCCTCGGGTAGGGCTCGAACCTACGACCTGCCGGTTAACAGCCGGCTGCTCTACCAATTGAGCTACCGAGGAACTCAATAAGAGCTGTATTATTTCCAGATTGTGGCCCGTTTGTCAATACAAGAAATTTCTTTTTTTAAGCGGAACACTATAATTACTCCCTACCGGTCTGGGTGAGACGGATAAAGTTGGGCTTGGGTCGGGTGACAAGGGAGTATGGCCGATGAGACGTTCGGACGGGCAATTGGTTCCGAGTCTGATAATGCTTCTGGTTTCCGCCGGGCCGTACCTGTGCCGGACTTCCGAAAAGCCTCAATTTGCCGGAGCATGACGGTCTGTTCTCACCTTTGGCCTATGGCGTCAGGGGCACGAGGTCGTGGATCATCAGGTAATGATCCGCGTCGCTGAAGATCAACGCCGCCTTGGGTTCCTCGCCGTGGAGTTGGAGCCGTACTTCAATCTGGTGCGTTCCCGCGTCCACCTGCACATCGAAGAATGTGCCGCCGATCGGGCGATGCGAAGCCGGGATGAAGTCAGCCTTCGCGTAGTTGATCACTTCCTTGCCGTCGAGTTTGACGTTGCCCGCTCCGTTGCTTGCCAGGAGGATGCGGACGGTCTGTCGGCGGGGGAAGTGGAACTTCGCGGACGCTGTCAGGGTCTGACCAGCGCCGAGTTTCACGCCCTTCATCGGCCAGAGTATTCGCTCGGGCTGCCAGACGAGTTTTTCCGCTCCGCCTGCGTTCACTTTCCAAGGCCAGGCGCCGACCATGGGCACGCGATGTTCGGCTTTGACGCCCGAAGCGGATATCTGAAGAGTAACGTACTCGCCATAGAGGCGATCGGTCTTGGGAATGGCGAGCTGGACGGCAACATCACGGCTCTTGCCGCCTGCGAGCTTCAGCCGGCCGGGTTCGCCTTTGGCGATGGTCCATCCGGCGGGCAGCTGAAGGGCGAGATCCGCGGCGATGGCGGCTTTTGACTGGTTGATGAATCGCAGGACAAACTCGAAGGCCTTGCCCGGCACGAAGGTCAATCCGTTCGGATAGATCGCCGTGATCTGCAGGTCATCGTTCGCCAGCAGGATGCTGTTCGGGTCGGACATCTCCACCGGCTGAATCTTTCCCAGAGTAATGGATTTGGCAGCCTTCTTCGCGTCATGGGTAATCGCGACTTTGTTCGAGCGCGCTTCGAGCATCTTTTCTGCCATGATGGCCGTCAGATCGGTCAATTCGTCGATGGTCTTGGGCGGATTCATGTTCTTCATCGCCGACGAGAGTACCAGATCGCGGCTGACGGGTTTTTTCCATTCCTCGGAGATGCAGTCCGGGTTGATGATCCCCAAAATGGAACCGAGCGTGGCGCCTGTGCAATCGGTGTCCTGGCCGCAGTTGACGGCGATACAGATGGCGTCGCCGAAGTCCTTGCCTGCGAGCCAGCCGAGGATGGTGAAGGCGACGTTTTGCGGGGCGTCGGTGAAATTGGGGTGCAGGTATTTCTGGAGGATAAGTTCCCGCGTCTTTCGCCAGTCGCCGGTCGACCGGAACCCGGCAACCGCCGTTCGGACCGCACCCGCGACGCGGCATTTGGGCGGGATGACCGACAAGCCGATCTCGATCAGTCGATCGCGGTCGCTCAGTACGAACGCGGCGGACTCGATTGCAGCGAAGAACAGTTCACCCCAGATTCCCTCTCCGTCGTGGTCCTGAATTGCGTCTTCGTAGGCGAGTCTGCACGCCAGTTCCGGATCGCCCGGCGCCAGGGCCGCCCATATCTCGCTGCGGATCGGAGAGCCCATGCAGTCGCCGAAGAAGTTCAGATGATGGCCGCTCGCGGGCGGGAAGATGCCGCGGGCGAAGTTCGCCATCGCCACGCCATATTCGTCCCAGGGGAAGTCCGTATGTTCGGACCAGCCGCGGGAAAGCTCAATCCGGTTCGTGTATACTCCGTGTCGCCGCAGGACTTCAAGCCAGAGCACCTGAAGGTCCAGATCGTCGTTGGGAAGGGCGCCTTTCGGCACGGGATCATAATACGTCAGGTCCAGCGGACCGAACTTGCCCTCGTGGGGCATGCCCAGGGTGCCGCCGATGGCCTTGCCCATCCAGCAGCCCATGACACGCTTACGATAATCCGCGAAACTGATCAACTGTTTGCCCGGCATACGACGATCCTTTCTTTTTTCGGAGTTCACGAATGTATATTTTAGAGAGTTTGTTATAATTCAATCGTTTTTGGAAAAAAAGAAGAATCACGGTATAAAGGGATCCGTATATGAACCTTACTGGTCGCAGCAAGCCGCAGATTAAGAAACTCGGGACGCTCCTGTCTGGCGTGGTAGAGACGACTCCCTTCGTTTTTCGCGATACGCTCTACCGTGTCGAATGGGCTCGCGCCTATGCCGCGGAAAATACGCGTAAACAAAACTATCTTCGCATCGTAAATCAGGAAACAGGGCAGCTTGTCAACGAAATGGGCGATTTGTGCATGTACCCGTGCGCCATGGTCGACGGCGATACCGTTTACGTCGTCGGTACGTTCGAGGGCAATCGGCGCATCGAGATTTTCGCCTCCAAGGACCTTAAAAACTGGCAAAACTGGACCCTGCTGGACGGCGATCGCTATTCCTGCCACAATACCTCCCTGTGCAAAACCGACGACGGATACGCCGTGTCCTTCGAAATTGATCTGCCGGTCGAGGAAGCCGGTGTGTTCTATACCGCCCGGTTTGCCCTGTCGAAAGATATGAAGAACTGGGAAATCACCAAGCCCGAATGTGTCTATAGTAAAGACCGCTACACCGCGCCTCACATGCTGCGGTATCACGACGGCTGGTATTACCTGTTTTACCTCGAAGCTATCGCCGATCCGAAAAACGGGAACCGGGACGGTATGCGGTATGAGCAATGTGTCGTGCGGTCGAGAGATCTTGTGCGTTGGGAGTCGAGTTCGCTGAATCCGGTGCTGGCAGCTTCGCCGGAAGATAAGATCATTGCAAATTCGCGATTGGACTCCGCGCATGTTGAACAAATCAAGGGCGCGCTCGACTGCAACAACTCGGATATCGATGTCTGCGAATACCGTGGCCAGGTGATTATCAACTACTCCTGGGGCGATCAGACGGGAATCGAGTTTCTGGCTACGGCCGTGTACGACGGCACGCTTCCGCAATTTCTGACGGGATGGTTCGAGCAGAAGTAGCTTGGAAAGGAAATACACGATGGCCTCTATTCGAAAACTGGACAAGTACCCGGCGGGCACCGTCCAGTGCCGGTGCGGCAAGCAGCACACGAATCCGACGCGGCTGATCGCGTACGATGAAGAAGCCATCGCGCAGCTGCCGACGAGCCTGTCGGAGTTTACTTCCGGGCGGCGGATGGCCCTGGTGGCGGACAGACGTACGTTCGCTGTGGCAGGTCATGGAGCGGAGCATACGCTGGGAACGGGCGGATGGTCGGTCCATACCGTGATCGTGCCCGATGATTGTCATGGCTCGCCCGTTTGCGACGATCTGACATACGAATGGTTGAGAGAGCAGATTCCCGACGTCGATATGCTCCTGGCAGTGGGAGGCGGCGTGATCAATGATCTTACGAAGTGGGTGGCGTTTGATCGCAGGCGTCCGTATGCGGTTTTAGCGACGTGTGCCAGCATGAACGGATACACGGCTGCCAATATCGCCGCCACGCTGAAAGGCGTTAAGAGCATCGTCTACGCCCAGGCTCCTGTGGCGGTTCTGGCCGTTCCGTCCGTGATCCAGAATGCGCCGTTTGAATTGACGGCTTCGGGCTTGGGTGATGTCGTCGCCAAGCCGATCAGCACCGCCGACTGGATCATGAATCACGTTCTCTTCGGCGAGTATTTCTGCCCGGAAATCGCGGAGATGATCACCACCATCGAGCCGTCCTATTTCAATCATCCTGAGGACGTGCGAGACAGGAAGCTCCCAGCCATCCAGGCCCTGTACGAGGCCCTGATATACTCGGGCGTGGCCATGACGGTCGTGGGTACGTCCGCTCCGGCGTCGGGTGGAGAACACATGCTTTCGCACACGCTGGATATGATGGCCAGCGTGGACGGCGTGCCCCACGATCTGCACGGCCGGCAGGTCGGGCTGGGGACTGTCTTCGCCGCAGCATTGTATGAGAGGCTCTTTGAGATCGATCATCCCAAGCCGGCGGTCATTCCGAGAGGCATTGATCGTGGGTTCTGGGGTCCGATCGCCGATTCCATCGCGGGTCAGTACGAGCAGAAGCAGCCGCACCTGAAGATCATGCGGGAGAAGATGGCCGATCCTGCTGCGTTCAAGTCGTTGATGGATGCGGTTCGCGGTAGAGTCCGATCGCCGGGTGCGTTGAAGGACTGCCTTCGTCAAGCCGGGGCTGCTCACGCGATCGGTGATATCAAGTGTTCGCGGAAACGAATGCTCGCCGCTGTTCTTCACATGCACGAGATTCGCAAGCGCTGCACGGTGGTCGATCTGGCCTGGACGATGGGCGTTTTGCCCGGTGCCGCCGAGGAACTGGTCGATCAATGGCTGGTGAAATAGACGATCTCACTGTAGTGAAGGCCATAATGGACCGATAAAAGGTATTGAAACCTCTTGCCGACCCAAAACGTCGGTGTTAGACTCATTCACAGCTTGGGACCATATAGGAGACCGAAAATGGGCATAAGGACGACGTGTTACTCCCTGTTGGCGATGACTTTGTGTGTTGCTATTGTCGCTCAGGCGGACGTTTCCAGTTTTCAGGCATCGGCATCAAGCAGTATTGTTCAGTATTACAGTGGCGTCGAACAGCAAAGGGATGTCGTGTCGAAGACATATCCCGACAGCAGTGCCAGTGCCGCCAGTGTTCCTATCGAGGCAAGACACGCCCTTGTTGGCAAGGACAGCGGAAATCAGGTCAATTGGACCGCATTCAATCGCGTTATCACCAACGATCCGCAATACAACGCGGATGTTCCCAGGGATTTCATCATGGAAACGGCGGTTGGTTCGGCCGATAGTAATGTGATGCTGAAGGTCAAATCGACTGCCAGCCAGACCCGCCATATTAATCTGTTGCCCTCGGAGTTCTCCGAACTGTCGAGTGGGGACGCGGTGAACCTGGTCTCCAAGTTCAGTCTGCAAGGCGCGTTGGCCGGTATCGTTCCGATTTCCACCGCAAGCGCCGAAGGCCTGCAGATCAAGTGTAACCTCAAGATTCTCAAGAATGATACGCCCGTCTGGGATGGTACCGTCGACTTCGCCGGGCGCTCGGATAAGACGTTTTCCGCGACCACGACCGGGGATTTCCTGGATTCGGATTTCGTCCTCGCCCAGAATGATCTTCCCGATCTGGCCAGGATTGGCTTGGTGGTCTTCGACAAGGATATTCCCTATTCTTATTCGGGCACTGTAGGTGACAGTTTTGATTTGACGGCGGTGATGGATTTGGAATACACCGTTCCGGGCGGACTCGGGGCAGGATGTGCCTTCGGGACCGTTCCGTCGGAGATGATTACGCTGACTCAAGATCTCTTCGGCGATCAGGCCGATCCGATTATCAACTCGGCGGCAGGGGAAACCATCATTGCTCCGGCCGCGGCGGAAACCATCACCTCGTCGGTGCCGGAACCGATCTCGCTGGTATTGCTCCTTGTCGGCGGACTGCTGATGAGGAGACGTTGAGGCTGGAGCTGGTTTCGTAACTGAAAGAAGGCACCCGCTCTTTTACGGTCGCGGCTCGTCAATGGGGCCATGAAACCAGTTGTATGCAATAGGGGGTGACATGAGCGAAAACCAGGCGAATATGACGACCAATATTGCAAAGCTCGTTCATTTCGAGGGATACGTCCAGGGGGTGGGATTTCGCTATACCGCAAGGTCCCTCGCTCAGCGTTTTAATATCACCGGCTACGTCATGAATATGCCCGACGGCACCGTTGACGTCCATGCCGAAGGACCCTCCGACGAGGTTGATGCCTTTATCCAAGCGCTCAAGGTGGAAATGGGGGAGTACATCCAGGATACGAAGGTGGAAGACTGTACGCCCACCGGCAAATACCGCCGTTTTGACGTGCGATTTCATTAAACCACATTCTGCCAAAGAAAACGGCACGGGCTCCTGTGTGGCGAACCCATGCCGTTCGAATATCACGTGCTTCTCAATACATTCCTATCCCGCGCGTCTGTGAGATTGCCGGGAGGGTTGCGTGCTGCCGGGTCCGCTCTTCGGACTCGCTTTGGGCGGAACGGTGATAGTCTTGCGTTCCGTTGGGCCCGAACGTACCGCCGGTGCCGGCGTGATTACCCGAGGTTGTTGGTCCGGGCCGGTGATCGTGGGACCGGGTTTTCCGGGTTCTGTACGCGGTGGAAGTGTCACGCTGGGGCCAGGTTTTGTGATGATCGTCCTGGGTTGCTCTCGCACTTGCGTTTTCGGTAACGCGGGTCTCGGCGGCGGAAGCAAATTCTTGTCGCGGATATCCACTGATCGCCGCGTGACGAATGGTGTCACAGGTTTGAACGTCTGCACCTGGCGCTGCACTTGCGGCTGGGGCTGGACACGGACCTGCGGATGCGATTCCTGCGTCACTTCGCGACTCACTCGCGGTTGTGCCTGGCGTTCCCATTGCGATCGTTGATCGACAAAGCGCCGGACCTCTGTACTCTGCCGGGCGATCTGGTCTCGCCGATTGGGCTGGAGGTTTTCAAACCGGATAGCGAAATCCTTGCTGCGTCGGACCTCGTTCATCGGCTTGGCGATAACGAGCGTCCTGCGGTCGCGCACGGGCGTCTTTTCGACGATGATTCGCTGGCGTTCGAATGTTCGCGGCGGGCGCAGCTCGATTCGTTCCGTACGCAGCGTGTAGTTGCGACGTACATTATCGACCCAGTTCGGTCGATCGCGACGATGTTCCCACTGGTAGTGAACGATGATCGGGTTGTACACACGCTTTACCTCAAACCACGGGTAGATCCCGTGTTTGACGTACGTGGTGGCATAGTAGTCGCCGAAATAGTAGTGGTCGTACCTCGGTCGCGTGAAGAGGTGGACGTGCAGAACATTCGGTTGAATCACCACGGTAGGTACATAGCGAAATCTTGGCTGGACGTAGACCCGTCGTTCGAAGTAGACCGGCGCGAACAGCACACCGCGACGGGCGATGCCGTAATCCCAGTATCCCTCGACGAAGATCACGCCGCGGGGCGTCCATGTGTAATGGGCGGGCACCCACACCCAGTTCAAACGCGGGGTCAGCCAATAACCCGGTCGCCAGAGGTAACGCGTCTCGCGATATACCCAGTTTCCCGGAACCCAGATATGATCGGGGGATGGCTGAGGTGAAGATGGTCCCGTTTCCAATGTCTGCGGAGGCGGGGGCAGATACTCGATTTGCTGCTGTTCCACGGGCTGCCAGAATCCCGGCACCCACTGATAACCGTCGGACGTGCTCGACCAGTATCCGGGCACCCAAGTGTAGTCCGGAGGCGGCACGCGCCAGATTCCGCTTACCCACAAAAAGTCGTCGCGGTCGTCATCCCATGCCCAATAGCCGGGGATCCAGATTGCTGTTTCTTCTGCTGGACGTTCGGCGGGCGGCTCTTCCGCGATCGGTGCCGGCGGCGCTTTCGATACGATAATTCCCGGCTCAGGATTCAAACCCACGGGCTCGGCGAAAGCCTCATGGACCGGACCACGAGTTTGCACCTCCACGCCGGGCTGGGAAGTTGCTTCGTCGTAACTGTATTCTTCCGCCAGAAGGGGCGGACCGAAGGCGATAGTGACAGAAAGAACGAGACCCAGGATCAGAGTTGCTTTTGCGAATCCATTCATGTGTTGTCCTCCAATAATGTTTCTACATGATTTTACCAATGCGTGTATTGATCATCCAATGTTAAAAACGTATCCTATAGTAAAATATTGCCATGAGGCAAATAATGGCTGAATTTGTAAAAAGTATTTTTGGGATACCATGCTTACGATTGACACATATACGAGGACCGCTATAATGCTACATTGGTGTAACCAAAACCAATGTTAGCGACGTAGTTAAGGAGACTTTTGATGCCGTTAGTTGATACTAAAAAAATGTTCAATGCCGCCCTGAAAAACGGGTTCGCCGTCGGGGCTTTTAATGTCAATAATATGGAATTGATGCAGGGAATCGTTGAGGCCTGCAAAGAGCAGAACTCGCCGCTGATCCTTCAGATTTCCAAGGGTGCGCGTAAGTATGCCAATATGAGCTACTTAATGGCGTTGATCAATGTCGCGGTCAAGGAAAGCGGGCTGCCGATTGCGGTCCATCTGGACCACGGCGATACGTTTGAGCTGTGCAAGGCCTGCATTGACGAGGGATTTACCTCGGTCATGATCGATGGGTCGCACCATCCTTACGAAGAGAACGTCAAAGTGACCAAGCAGGTCTGTGATTACGCTCACAGCCAGAAGACCTACGTGTCGGTGGAAGCCGAACTGGGCCGGCTGGGTGGAATTGAAGAGGACGTGGTGGGTGTGAAGGAAGAGGACCTGCACAAGTTCCTTACCGATCCGGACCAGGCAGAAGATTTCGTGAAGCGTACCGGTTGCGACAGTCTGGCTGTGGCGTGCGGGACGAGCCACGGTGCGTATAAGTTCAAGACCGCCCCGAAACTCGCGTTCGACCTGATCGCCGAGCTTCACCGTCGCATGCCGACCACACCGCTGGTTATGCACGGCAGCAGCTCGGTTCCGCAGGAATTGGTCCAGATGATCAACAAGTACGGCGGACAGATGCCTAACGCGATGGGCGTGCCGGAAGAGGCTTTGGCCAAGGCCGGCAAGCTGGGCGTGTGCAAGATCAATATTGATACTGACCTGCGATTGGCTTTGACAGCGGCGATTCGGAAGGTATTCGCGGAGAAACCGTCGGAATTCGATCCGCGGAACTACCTGGGACCAGGCCGCGATGCGGTCAAGGCCGTGGTGGCCAATAAGGTCAAGGTGCTTGGTTGCGCCGGCAAGGCCGACCTCTGCCGATAAATATTCGGCGACAGTCGTCCAGAAATGAACCTACGTGAGTTTTCCAACCCCGTCTGAGTGATCAGGCGGGGTTTTTCTTTGTCCGATGTGCCTTCGGCCTCAGTATCGCTTGCGCCGTGTGTAGTGCGTATGCAAGAGGCGGTGTGATCGCTCGCCGAGGGGCTCTTTGAGGAACTCTTCGTATAGTGCCTTGACGTACGGATTCTCGTGCGATTTGCGAAGTGGTGCATTTTTGTCTTCTTGATAGATAGCCTGCAGTCGCTGGGAGCGGACCGCCTGGCTGGTTGGGACGGGTTGCCCTCCGCCGCCGATGCATCCGCCTGGGCAGGCCATGATTTCGATAAAATGATACTTTGATGTGCCCGCCTTCACCTGATCGATGATTTTTTTGGCATTTGCCAGTCCGTGAGCGACGGCCACGTTCAGGACGACGCCTTCGAGGAAATCCCATTCCGGCTTGCACCCTTCGATTCGGATGCTCGCCTCGCGAACGCCTTCCATTCCCCGGACGGGGGTGATATCGAGATTGGCGAATGGCACGGGGCGTCCAGTGACGGTCTCGTACGCTGTTCGCAGTGCGGCTTCCATGACGCCTCCCGTGGCGCCGAAAATGACGCCCGCCCCGGTCGAGACGCCCAGAGGATTGTCATATTTCTGTTCGGGCAAGTTGGCAAAGTTGATCCCTGCCTGCTCGATCATCAATCCCAGTTCACGCGTCGTCAGAACAAAGTCGACGTCCTGCAACCCACTGGATATCATCTCCGGGCGCTCGGCCTCGAATTTCTTGGCGGTGCACGGCATGATCGAGACAACGACCATATTTTGCGGGTCAATTCCCTGTTTTCGGGCATAGTATGTTTTGGCGATCGCGCCAAACATTTGCTGGGGTGACTTGCATGTGGAGAGATTATCCAGAAGGTTCGGATATTCATGCTCGATGAACTTCACCCATCCCGCGGAGCAGGACGTGGTCATGGGCAGCGCCGCTTTGTTGTTGTCTTTCAGGGCGATTTTAAGCCGAGCGAGCAATTCGGCTGCCTCTTCGATAACGGTCAAGTCGGCTGCGAAATTCGTGTCGAAAACGGCGTCGAATCCCAGATATCGAAGGGCTGTAACGAGCTTTCCGGTAACGATCTGACCTGGTGAGCCGCCGAGGCATTCTCCCAAGGCCACGCGCACGGACGGAGCCGTCTGGACCACGACGAACTTGTCAGGATCGTTCAATGCGTTCCATACGTCCTCGATACTCAGCCGTTCGGATAACGCTCCCGTGGGGCAGCGGTTGACGCACTGGCCGCAGTTGGAGCACGCGACGTCGGCCAGGGGCTTGTTGAAGAACGTCTCCACCCGTGTGTGGGGCCCGCGATGAGCCATGGTCAGGGCGGCGATGTGCTGGAGCTGCGCGCATGTTCTTATGCAGCGCCCGCACCTGATGCACTTGCTGTTGTCCTTCTGAATGGCGGGGGACGTTCGATCGACGACGGATTCTTCCGTCAGGTTGATGTACGTACTTGCATCGATACCATACTCCCTGGCCAGCGTCTGCAACTCGCATTTGTTGTTCTTATAACACCGGGTGCAGTCGCTGCTATGCTCGGAGAGAAGGAGGGCGATGATGCAGCGTCGGGCCTGTCGCACCCGGTTACTGTGGGTGAATATCTCCATCCCGGACAATACCGGTGTCGAGCAGGCAGGGATCAGGGCGTGTACTCCTTTCTGTTCGACGACGCAGACGCGGCAATTCCCCGCCATGCAGAGGTCTTCGTGGTGGCACAGGGTGGGGATGGTGAGATTCAGTTTTCGGGCTGCCTGGAGAATGGTGGTTCCGTCGTCGACCGTTACTTCCCGGTTGTCTATTTTCAGCGTGACCATTGTTCTGTCCTCCGAGTCGCTAGTGGACGAATTCATCCCTGAAGTTATCGACGATGGAGAGGAACGGATTGGCGACGGACCGCCCCAGTCCGCACTTGGACGCCACGCTCATAATCTGCGTCAGCTCGCGCAGTTCATCGAGATAGGCGGCGGGTTTGTCTCCCCGCTTTACTGCCTCGATTCCCAGGAGCAGTTGCCGGCATCCGACCCGGCAGGGGGTGCATTGTCCGCAGGATTCCTCCTGGAAGAATTCCAGGAAGTTGTGGAGCACGTTGTACATGGAGCGAGTGCTGTTGAAGAGCATGACGGCTCCGCCGGTGGGTACGCCTTCGAACCCGATCACAGTCTCCTCGAATTTGTTCCGGGGGATACAGAACCCCGAATAGCCGCCGATCTGCACCATTTTTGTATCGCCGTCGCCGAACATGTCCACGAATTCCTGCACGGTCATGCCCAGTTCCAGTTCGAATATCCCTTCCACCACGGCGTCGCCGGAAACGCAGAAGACTTTCGATCCCCGTGAGTCGGCGGTTCCCAGCTTTGCGAAATTGTCGGCCCCGATTTTCATGATCATCACACATTGGACAAGGGTTTCGACGTTGTTGACAACCGTGGGTTTGCCCTTGTATCCCTCAGCAATGGGGAAGGGGGGCCTGTTGCGGGGTTCGCCTCGTCGTCCTTCCATGGATTCGATCAGGGACGTCTCCTCGCCGCAGATATATGCGCCGCTGCCAAGACGTATGGCTATGGGAAGATGCACTCCCATCGGTCCAAGCTCACGGTTGAATCGATCCAGAGCTTTCTCCAGGTTGTGCAGGAGATAGCCATACTCGCCTCGCAGATAGAGATATGCTTCTGTGGCGCCAATGGCGTGGGCGCAAATCACAATACCTGCGAACACCTTCTCCGGGACCCGTTCGAGGATCTCCCGGTCCTTGAAGGTTCCCGGTTCGCCCTCGTCGGCATTGCAGACGACATACTTGACTGCACTTTCGGCTTGGGCGGCCATATTCCACTTGTGACCGGTGGAAAATCCTGCTCCGCCTCGCCCACGCAGACCTGAGTCGATGATTTCCTGGATCACATCGCGGGGTGGAGTTTTTAGGACAGTCTCGATGATTTCCCGGCAATCACACGGCTGGAAGATGAGGTCCACCTTCTTGTGGTGATGTCGGATCAATTCTTCCTTTTCGGCAATCGCCAGCATATCAGTCTCCTCGCTCCATGTACGCCTCGATAATGCTCACTGCTCTGTCCGGGGTCAACTCCGTGTAGACATCGTCGTTGATCAGCATGGCTGGGCCCTTGTGGCACCAACCCACGCAGTTCGTGGTCAGGAAGGTGAATTTGTTGTCCGGAGTGGTCTGCCCCAGTCGGATTCCAAGCCGGTCTTCGATGGCGATGATAATCCCATCTTTTCCCTTGATATCGCACATGATCGTCTTGCAGATGCGGATAACGTATTTTCCCCGCGGCTGTGTTCCGAGGAAGGAGTAGAATGTCGCGACACCGTAGACTTCTGCGGCGGACATGTTCAGTTCCTCCGCCACCAACATCAGGATGTCTTCATTCAGTTCCCGCGTCTGTTGCGCGATATCCTGCAGGATGGACAGCAGGGCTTCACGCTCTCTGCCATATTTTCCCACGGCATTTTTGACCACGTCTTCAAGGACAAGCATATTAGACCTCCCTTACCCCATGGAGACGCTCCACTAAATGGTAGGTGTGGAAGAAGTGACAATCAAGGCGGGTCGAAGACTTTCAATGTAGGGCAGATATCCAGCCTGTAATACTCAAGCAAGATGCTTGAGCGACTCTGATGGGGGATAGACCGAAGGACGTAAAAAGTAAAGGAGCAGGCCGAAACCTGCTCCTTTTCTCGTGTGATTACTGAAAACCGGTATTTACTGCAAGGTAATGATGACCGGCTTGAGGGGAGCCAGTTCGATCTTGTCGGAAGCGAGCTCCTCGTTGTTTAGGACATTGAATGCCTTGGTCTTTCGGGGAGCGTAGACCTTTACAGTAACCTTGTCCAGGTTGAGGTTCAGGAGGAAGACCATGGGTTTACCCGACGCATCGACGGCCGTGTAGTTGACCAGTCCCCACTGGGTCTGAACGAAGGGGTTGATCGCCTTGGACTTGATGTTGTCCGTTAGATTCTTGAGCTTTGACGTTTCGGTCAGATAGATGATTCTGCTGCCGGATTTCTTGGCGACCTTGAGGAGATCGGGAACCGTATCTCCGAGCTTCGGGTCGGCGGGAACGATGATTGTCCGATATTTCTTGATGTTCGTTTCGTTCAGGCTGTTGATGGGCAGCAGGTCGACGGCATAGCCGCTGTACGAGGCGAGCCGATAGGCATCGGGCGTCTTGGCTCCGGCTTCGATCAGGAGCACGTCGGGTTTGACCTGCTGGAATTGATTGGCTACGGGAGCCAATCGTTCGACGTCGATGGCGAACTGTGAGATGGCGTTGAACGCCCAAGGCTGGGTGAAAATGTTCTCCTCGAAGTTCTCAAAATCGCGGTTCCATACCCAGGCATAGTTGGCGTCGAGTCCGAGGACTGCGCGCCACCAGAGCAGCGATCGGATGAAGTCATATGTGACGATCTGGTGGTACCAGATCATGTGCTGCTCGGCGTCGATCTGCGGTTTGTCGGGGGCGAGCGAGCGATATTCCTGAGTGATCATGGAACTGGTCCACATATCGGCGACGAGGGGTTCCTCGTCGTTTCCGATTCGCGGATAGACGTCGGAGTCAGTGGCAGTGAAGAACTGCGTCATGGCGGCTTTGTCGATTCCGATCATTTGGCGCCAGCAGCCGTGAATCTTACCGCACACCGGTGTCCGCGGATCCACCTTGCGGATCACGTCCGTGCAGAAGCGGAAGAATTCCGTCACGCGGTACTGGTTGTATTCGTAGAGGTCGGCCACGGAGGTCTGGATATCAGCGCGATACTGGACGCTCTTGAAATCCGGGAAACTCGTGCCCCAAGCCTTGTTGAGGGCGTCGATGGTTTTGTATCGCTGCTCCAGACGGGCGCGGAAGGCGTTGGGATCGAAATCGCCGTGGCACAGATACCACATTTCGTTGCAGATGTCGTAGCTGGCCATGGAGGGAATATCCTTCAGGGCCTGAACGGCGGCCGTCAGATGCTCCGCGACAACCTGGCGGAATCCCGCATGATCCACGTTCCAGGGCATGTACTGGTTCTTCGGGGACAGCGGCGCATCAGGCGCGCTGCCGCGGCGGCGACAACTGGGGTCCAGATCGGGCCATTTCTCATACATCCATCCCGCAGGACTGTGTATGCTCAGAAGATTGTCATAGGCAAGATTGTTGTCCGCGGCGAATTTCGCCTCGTTGATGGACGCTGTAGGCTGTGTGGTGGTTTTCTCATCCGGTCGGGTGGCGCCCATCCACATGCCGCTGCTGAATCCATTGAATCCCATCTGCTTGAAGACTTTCAGTTGATCGCCGCCAAACCCGCCGCAGAACCCGGTGATGAACACAGGGCGATCGCCGTCAAAATACGTTCCATCTTTCACTTTCAGGCCCGTGTATTTTGCCGGTTCAACATTCGGGTACGGGTTCTTGCCTTGCTTGACCAAAGCCAGGTTCGCGCCGACTTCGTCGCTTATTTGTTTGAGGTATTCCAACTGCCGGGCTGCGCGGACGATCTTGCCTTCCTTGAGCTCCAGAGCGGAGTTGGTGCAGAACAGATCGATTACGCCCATGACGGCCAGCGGGTATCGCTGCCAAGTGCCCTTGGGAAGCGACGCAAGTTTTTTCTCGTAAGCCCGATTCTGCTTCTGGAGGGTGTCAATGAGCGATTTGATGTAGGGATCGGCGTTATCGAAGACGGCTGTGAGTTCATCGAGGTACATGGTGAATTCGCCGTCCTTCATGAAGTCCTCGGTTCGGTGAGGCAATTCAAAGCTGATCGTCTCAATACCGTCCAGTTTGCCATTGGCACCGGGCCAAAGGGGGAACCAGAGGCCCTTTCCCAGATTCACCTGGGCCCAGGGAATATAGTAGGACTTTCCGCCCTCGTAGACTGGCCGAGCGGCGAACTTGTCGATATCGGCGTATTGAGCTGTGCCGTCCTTGTCCTGGAGGATCATTCGGAGTTTCGGGAAGTCATACCACGTAAACCGCTGGTTCTGTGGGATGTTGACGAAGATCTGCATTGCCACGGGCGCGCGGTCGATCCCGACATTGGTGCGGGCGAACCACACGGTACCTGGGTTGTCCTTGTCGATGATGTATTTGATATACATACTGCTTTCACCGGTCTTGCGCTCAGTCTTGACGATGGACAGTTTGGTTGAGTCGTCGCACTTCCAGTTTGTCAGGTCATTCATCTGGTCGATGAAGATCACGCCTGGCGCGTTAGCGGCTGGGGCGGGCGCAGGATCCGCAGCCAAAGCCAATGATGAGCACATCAGGACAATCGCGAGGGCAGATAGGATTTTCGACATAGATCACTCCATATGAAAAGGATGTTAATGCGACACGGTGTTAAATTGTATTCATTTTTTAGTGGATAACAAGGACTTTTGTCGGCGTACTTCCACCGCTTATATATATTGGCGGTGTTCGGTCGCAATCTTTATGGAAAAACCAGGAGAAGAGCAGAAATATTCGAGAAATATGTGGCTGCGGTTATCACAAATTGCCTAAGTCTGGCCCCCTTGGGGAAAAGGAATGCTTTTATTGCTTGGTATTGGCTGAAAATCCCGATAGATTGTAGTGAGATATAATTCCATCAAGAAGATTGATCATCAAAATGGGAGGTATCCATGGCCACGATGAAGAAGGTCCAGGTGGAAGCCCGAATGGGAACCGGTTTTACGATGGAGAGCAAGATCCACAATCATACTGTATATATTGATCAGCCGCGGTCGGCCGGCGGGGAAGACAAGGGTCCGACTCCGCTGGAGATGTTGCTCCTGTCTCTCGCGGGATGCTTCGGGGCGATTGCCCGGATCATGGCCAATCAGCGGAGGATCAACCTTCGGGGCATGGACATCAGCGTGGAAGGGGAGTTGGACGTGGAGGTGCTGTTGGGCAAGACTCAGGACAAACGCTCGGGTTTTGGCCAGTTGAAGGTCGTTGCTCGCATCGATGCCGATATGACGCGGGAAGAGAAGGAAAAATTCCTCCACGAGGTCGAGCGGCGATGCCCGGTGTCCGACAACATCATGCAGACTACTCCCATTTCGATTGAGGTGGCTGAATAGAATCCGTACGAACCCTTTTTCTAAGGAACAGACGATGGCACAGGAAAGCAAAGCGTCACAGGCCAAGAACGGTGATACGGTGAAGATTCATTATACGGGAAGATTGACGGATGGTACGGTCTTCGATACGTCCCGTGAACGCGATCCCCTGGAGTTCACGCTGGGGGAAGGGCAAGTTATTCCGGGGTTCGAAGACGGCGTGACCGGGATGAGTCCGGGGGACAAGAAGACCATCAAGATATCGGCCGATCAAGCCTACGGAGCTCGCCATGATGAATTGGTCCTGGAGGTAGGCCGCGACCAGTTGCCTCCGGACATGAGTCCGCAAGTCGGGCAGCATCTTCAAAGCCAGCAGCCGGATGGAGAGGTCATTACCTTCCGCGTGACCCAGGTGAATGACAAGAGCATTACCGTGGACGCAAATCATCCGCTGGCGGGTCAGGATCTGACGTTCGACGTGGAACTGGTGTCGATCGATTAGAGCGAGTGCCGTTGATCGGCTATTGGTAGAACCAGTAGATGAAATTGCCGTTGGCTGGCTCGGAGCAAACGGCGGTCAGTCGCTCGAAGTTTTCCCAACGGGCGCTGCCGTCGTTGAATAGTTGATTTCCCCCGAACGATTCCTCCCCGGCTCGATCGGTAGGGATGCCTTGACCGGGATAATATGCCGCGACGGCGCTTCTGAGGTGGCTGACCGACTTGGGATATTTCTGGCCGTTCAATTCGATATAATAGTTCCAGTCGTTCATCAGGTTCCATTCGCCAGGGTCGGTTGGTCCGCGTGGAGTATGGGCTTCGCGCGTCCATCCCATCCAGTTGATGCTGCTTGTGAACGCACTTCCGGACCCGTCGCCGCAGTAGACGTAGCCCGCAATGATACACCACTTGGTATTAGGCAACTGAAAGGGATCGACAGGTGCGTTGATGGCCGTCATATTTGGGCAGTTCCAGAAGGGTTTCATGTTCTTGAACCAGAAATAGAAGGGATGACTTTCCATTTCCGCCTTGGTATCGAACACGAGGCCCGTAGGATCGAGGTATGCCACCCAGAAGGTCACCGCTGGAGGGTAGTGATCGTTGTAATCGGCGGCATAGGTGGCCATGAGGAGGTGCCATTGGTGCAGGTTGCTGGCACAAACGGCTCGCCTTGCCTGCTCCCGTGCAGCCGACAGGGCAGGAAGCAGGATCGCGATCAGTACGGCGATGATCGCGACAACCACCAGGAGTTCAATGAGGGTGAATCCATGCGAGCGTCTTTGGGTATGCTTCATTTGTGGCTCCTTCTAGTCCCAGTCCTCTGCAGGTACGATGGAGCGTAGACTATTTTATACGAAGAGACCGCAAATGAGAATAAAAAATAGTCAGGGAGACATTGTGACTTTGTACTTTGTGTTTGAGTTGGACCGGTGGGGTTGGTAGATTGGGCGTGAATCAAAAGCCATTGTCGGCAAGGAGGATGCCATGCTGGTTGTTCATGTTTTCGTTCACGTCAAGTCCGATCAAGTGGACGCTTTCAAGGCGGCTTCAGTCGAGAACGCCCGGAACAGCGTTCGCGAACCCGGCATTGCCCGATTCGATGTCATTCAGCAGCAGGACGATCCCACTCGATTCGTCCTTGTCGAGGTTTATCGCAATTTGGACGCCCCGGCTCGCCATAAAGAGACCGCTCATTACCAGAAATGGCGAGACACGGTGGCCGACATGATGGCCGAGCCGCGTACGAGCGTCAAATTCGCCAATGTCTTTCCTGATGACGCGAATTATTGACAGGGCGGGAACGAGGGCGATATCGCCGAAACTGGTCCCTCCGAAGCTGGCGAGAATAGCTTTATCCGTTTGGGTATAGAGTCGCTCCGCTTCCTGGCGGAAATGCTCCAGGATGTCGTCTGAGATTGGACCGAACTCCTCCAGGTTGTCCTCGACGTTCAGATGATCGTCGTCAATTGGACCTTGGCGGACAATGGAATCGAAAAACCATCCATCCTTCGGCATCCGTCCGCTCGGCGGCGCCGATTTGTCGCCCTCAGGATACATCAGGATATCACCATTGTCGTTGGGGTCGGTGTTGAACCCCGCCGGTGCCAGAACGGGCGTTCCATCGAATGTGGTCCAGGGCTTCCATCCCTCATTCCTGAAGCCGAATAGCGTATGCGGTCCGCCCAGGGGACGACATCAATGCCCAAGGCGTCCCTCAAGTCCGGCTGGATCTCACCAAGCATCTGATATGGTTCGACCACTCTAACCGGTGTGCCTGGCGCAGGTTGTAAACCGTGCTGACATGCATGCCCGTTACCGCGCTTCCCCCAAGGTCCAAAGGGACATGGTCCGGTTCCTGGTGATTCAGTGCGAGATGCACCCGTTCGCGTGATGTGGTCATAGTTGAGTCCTTCTCTTCTTGTATGCGTCTTGGTGATCAAGACTGCCGCCATATTACGTACTGAGGCAGTCGCCCTCAAGCGAAATCTCTTGTCTTGGGCCGCTTATGGGTTTTGTTTGTAAAATATGGCCGTCTGAGACGCTCAACGGATCAATCAGGGCAGAACCGTGTAAGTGTGGAGATTCTGAGGTCAAGTTTCACAATCTGTGGCACATTGGGACGATATGATATAATAGGTTTTGGCCCCGGCATTGCCGGAAGACTTGGGGTGGAAGGAGTGTCCGTATGGCGAGAGACGCTGAGTCAAGTGAGTGCCGCTTGAGGAAAGCTGCGGTGATCGTCGTATCTTGTTCTGGAGCGTCGAATGCGGGCCAGATTGCCAATGCCGTGGCTCGACGATTGGACGCGTCTGGCGACGCGAAATTCTACAGTCTGGCAGGAATCGCGGCGAATGTTCCGGAGATGATTCAGACTGTACGTGAAGCATCCAAGGTGCTCGTGATCGACGGATGCGCCACGGGCTGCGGCAAGAAATGCATGGACCGGGCCGGTCTGACCGGCTATGCTTATCTGGTTGTCGCGGAACACGGGGTGGTGAAGCGGTATACACTCGACGTCAGCGAAGTGGAGGTGTCAGTAGTCATTGCCGCTTGTCGGAGACTCATCCCGACCGGCGCGAAAGGCAAGCCGTGTTGCTGTGACGGTCAGTAGCGTGGTTGACAGGGAGTCACCATCATGGAGCGAGCGATAAAGGGGGGCATTGTCGCGGTTCTGATCATCGGTATTGTCGTGGCGGTGGTGTCGCGGACCCGAACAAGGGCGGCATTAGCTCCGGAGAGGGGAGGATTGGCGATCCCGGTCGTCATCCGCGGAGAGGGTTCGCTTCCCAAGCTCGTGGTATTCGGTTCCGGAAGCTGTCTTCCCTGCCAGTTGATGAAACCGGTACTGGAGGAGTTGAAGAAAGACTATGATGGCCGGTTGGACGTTGTGCAGGTTAGTGTTGATGAGTTTCCTGAAGCGGTCCGGCAGTTTCGCTTGCGGACGGTTCCGACGGAGATCTTTCTTCGGGCGGATGGAAGAGAGCTTTATCGCCGTGAGGGATTCATGGCCAAAGAGGAGATTGTCGCCAGGTGGAAGGATGTGGGAGTGACTTTGGAGTCAGGAACGCGAAATGAGAAGAAATAGCATCGTTGTCGGTATCATAGCAAGTTTTACCCTTTCGGTTCTTTCCTTGGCTGCGACGCCTGCCACCAGTACTCAGCTGGTTACCGTCACGTCTGTGTATCCTGATCTGGCATCGATCTGTCTCGCCGATGCCCGACTGGGTCCGCTGCCTGACGGTATTCTGCTGCGGGCGGATACGGTGGAGATCACGGCCAAGGATGTTCAGGCCGCCGTTGACGAGATACCTGCCGGTCCTGTTCAGGCTGAGGTGAGGAAGAATCTTTTTTTCGTCCTGGAAAACATGGCGGTGGAGAAACTGCTTCTCGTTGTTGCCCGACAGAAGACGGCGCAAACCAGACCGGGGGCGAGCACTCAGCCGGCGGAGGAAATGATCGGCGAGTCTCTGAAGTCCGTCGTGGCCGACATCAAGGTTCAGGACTCTGAAGTCAAAGCGTTTTACGAGCAGAACAGGAGTCTTTTCGGGGCTGCCAAGCTGGACCAGGTGAAGAAGATCATCGAACGTCACCTGACCGATCAGAAGAAGCAGGCGGCGATCAGGGAATACGTTCGGACTCTAGGCAGACGTATTCCGATCGTGGTATCCGAGGGTTGGGTTATACAGCAGGCGGTCGGGGCTCGGGATAACCCGATCGACAAGGCCCGGGCCAGCGGCAAGCCGACTCTGGTCGATTTTGAGTCCGACGAGTGCCCGGTGTGCGTGCAGATGAGGCCCCTGGTTGAAAAGATCATCAAAAAGTACCAGGGCAAGGCGAATATCTTGAAGATCAACGTGAACGAACACCCGGTTCTCGCCGCCCGCCACGGTGTGGAAACGATTCCCGTCTTTGTATTCTTCAATCCGGAGGGCAAAGAAGTATTTCGTCACGTGGGTGCGTTCTCCGAAGCTCAATTCGATGCCAAGCTCAAGGAAATCGGGGTGAGGTAACTTTCCGTATCTTCCCGAAAATCGTCGGAAAATTCCAGTTGACAACACTTGGCCACTTGGCTAAAATGCCAAGTACTTAATGATTGAGGAGTTTTATGGATCGCAAGACTCAGGCGAAATTCGAAGCCCGCGCGAAAGTCATCAAGGCCATGGCCCACCCGACCCGGTTGTTCATCGTCGATGAACTGTCACGCAAGGAGCGGTGCGTGTGCGAACTGACGGCCATGATTGGTGACGACATGTCCACCGTCTCGAAGCATCTGTCGCTTCTTAAGGAGTCTGGGATTGTCGAGGACGAAAAGCGGGGGGCACAAGTCTACTACAGTCTGCGCGTTCCCTGCGTGATGAACTTCTTCAACTGCGTGGAGTCGATCCTGAAGGCCAGGATAAAAGAGCTAATGGAGTTGACCGGGTAAGGCGTTCTTTCTTTTCAGTAAGGGGTTGGCGGATTTGGGAATAGAGAAGGGAAAGTCGCCTGTTAATGACGACCGGGTCGCTCAGGTCGTTCCGCAGGCCGAAACATTACTGTAGCCAATTCAAAAGTGAGGTAAAAATGAACAAAAATCGGATCTATGTCGTTGCGGTGCTCGTGGTGGCTGTGGGATTTGTCTTCTACGCCAAGAAGGCGAACAAACCAGTCGACAAACCTCAGGTACAGGAGCAGTCCGAACAAGTTGCAGTCCCTGCTGTCTCCAGTCCGTCGCCCGGTGTTACCACCAAGGCCGCCTTGCCCCGGTTGGTCGATCTGGGAGCGGGAAAGTGCATTCCCTGCAAGATGATGAAGCCTGTTCTGGAGGAGCTGACGAAGGAGTACCAGGGCAAGATGGACGTGGTCTTCATCGACGTCTGGGAAAAACCCAGTGAAGGCGACGCGTACAACATTCGCACAATTCCCACGCAAATATTCTACGACGCGTCTGGAAAAGAGCTCTATCGTCACGAAGGGTTCTTCTCCAAACAGGATATTCTGAACAAGTGGAAAGAACTGGGTGTTGTTCTCGAGAAGGTTGGTAGTTGACTGAAATCGGTGTTGTGCCAAGGAGACGCTTATGAAGATTCGGATGTGTGTGGCGGTGGGCAGCCTGATGTTGCTGACGTTGGTTGGCCAGGCGGAGACGGGGAAAGCGCAGACTCTTGACCAGATGTATCCGGGCTTGGCGTCGTCTTCACTGACCTACGCCCGTGTGGCGGACCTGCCCGCGGATGTGCTCGTCAGGGCGGGAAGTCTGACCATCACCCGATCCGACCTTGACAAGGAGATCCGCGAGGTGGCGAGTCAGACCGACGCGGAGGCCGGGAAATACGCCTTCTTCATTCTGGAACAACTGGCCAATCGGAAGGTGTTCCGGTTGGAGGCGGAGTTGGAACTGACGCGGGCGAAGCAGGACATCAAGGGAAAGGACGAGGAGGCACTGTCCAAGGATTACGTGGAGTATTTGGCCCGGGACTTGAAAGTCTCCGATGCCGATGCTCAAGCTTTCTACACCAAAAACCGTGACATGTTCCGGGACGCATCCTTCGAACAGGTTCAGCCTCACGTCAGGGATTTCATCATCTATGAGCGCAAGCAGGAATTGGTCGATCAGCGGATTCGTACGCTCGGTCAGCGAATGCCTGTCGAAATCTCCGCCGCGTTCGTCAAGGTTCAGGCGGCGGCCGTCAGGGAAACGCCCGTCAACAAAGCCCGAAGCAGCGGCAAACCGTCACTGGTTGTATTCAGTGCCAGTAGTTGTTGCGGAAAGGACAGGATGAGGCCCATTGCGGACGATATCCGCGCCCTGTTCGAGAATCAGTTGACCATTATTTACATAGAGGCTCGCAAGCAGCCGCTCCTGGCCGCCTCCTGCAAAGTCCGGTCTATTCCCACGATATTGGTATTCGATAAAACAGGCAAGGAGGTTGTCCGGCACGTAGGATTTCTGACGCAGGACGATCTGAAGCAAATGCTGTCTACTGTGGGAGTGAAGTAGTCATGCAGGAATTGTTTCGCATTCTCAGTCAGGCTGTGGAAGGCACGCCGGCGATTGCGATTGGTGCTTCTTTTGTCTGGGGTATTCTGAGCATTATTCTGAGTCCGTGCCACCTGGCGAGTATTCCGCTCATCGTCGGTTTCGTCGACCAGCAGGGGGCGATGAGTACCCGCCGTGCGTTCTCCATATCCTCCCTGTTTGCCGTTGGCATCCTGATTACGATCGGGCTTATCGGGTTGGTTACAGCCCTGGCGGGGCGTATGCTTGGCGATATTGGGAGTTTTGGGAATTACCTTGTGGCCGTGATCTTGTTCGTTGTCGGACTCCATCTTTTGGACGTCATTCCCATGCCGTGGTCCGGTCCCGGGCAAGTGGGGATGAAGCGAAAAGGGGCGTTGGCGGCGTTTGTGCTTGGTCTGGTCTTCGGATTAGCGCTTGGGCCGTGTACTTTTGCCTATATGGCGCCCATGCTCGCGATCACATTCAAATTGGCCGCCTCCAGCCTGCTCTATGGTATGGCACTGTTGGCGGTTTACGGGGTCGGCCATTGCTCAGTCATCGTCCTGGCCGGAACATCCACCGAATTGGTTCAGAAATACATGAATTGGAATGAGCGCTCCAAAGGATCTGTGATTCTTAAGAAAGTCTGCGGCGCACTGGTTCTCGTGGGCGGATTGTACCTGATCTATACAGCGAGATAAGCGAATGCGAAGAGCACTGATACATCCTGACATATGCACTATCTGTCAGCCGTGTCCGGTGGAGATCGAGTGTTCGAACCATGCGGTCCTGCGAGAGCAGGACGCGGACAAGCTCTGGGTAGACTTTTATCACTGTTCCGGATGCCTCAAGGGCAAAACGTTGTGTCCACAAGGGGCCATCGAGGAAATCACTCAGCCCTGCAACGACAGGGGGCGGATGGGTTGGTAATACGAGAGGAGACTTATGAACATCAAGACCAGTATCGACGCCGGTATCTGCGGCTTTCGTACGAACATCGTAACCGGAAGTGAGGATGACCAGAATGTCACGTTCCAGATTGAAAGCGGATGTGAGAAGATTCGTTCTCTAGCCCAGGCTCTGAGGGCCAGGGGACCTGTGGACGCCTACCAGGAGATCAGTCCCTCGGCCGAGAGTGTGATCATGGCCACCGTCCGCGATACCCTCAAGGGATGCTGCGCCGGTTGCGCCGTGCCTGTCGGGATCTTCAAATCGATGCAGGTTGCGGCCGGGCTTGCCTTACCGAAGGATATTCACATCGGTATCGAGAAAGAGTGACACGAGATCCGTGGATTCTATCCGGCCCCAAGCCTGTGAGCGAAACATCCGCCGTCGCAGGCGCCGTGTTTCATGTATGCACACGCTTCGCATTGTGGGAAGATCCCCATGCCTGCCGTTTTTTCGGTTTGGATACGCATCTGGTCGAAATGATCAACCACGTCTTTCAGGCGGGTCTTTCGGTCAATCGTCAGCCGGGCATGGGTCGATAAGGGAAAGCATGCCCATGTCTGCAGGCCAGGGCCGATATCGACAATGGGTTGGCAGGCGAATTTCAGGGAAGCATTGCATCTCACCAATCGCCCGAGCTGTTCATTGGTGAACAGGCATAGCGGAAAACCACAGTCCAGGCTGACTCTCATGTCCCGATCGAATACGCGTTCCGCCAGGTTGATGATACGCTCGATAGTGCCAGGATAGTCCTGCAACTGCAAGTAGTCACTCTTCTGTCCTTTTGCCGGCTGAGCCAGACCCACCCGAACTGCCGTTCCCTTCAGCCCGATCCGCTGGATCGTATCCACAAGGAACATCGGGTCCAAGCCCGGCTGGTAGAACGTCAGGCCAACATCACAGATCGCTGCAAACCGTCGCAGGAAGTCCTCCTGACGAGTGCGGATATCTTCGCTGTCGATACCCGGAAAGTTGACGTTCACGACGAATTTTAGTCTCGTGTTGTCCTTGAGCCGGCTGAGTTCCTCCAAACGGTCCGTGCCGCCCGCTCCGTTGGTGAAGACAGTCAGGCGTATCTTTCTGGACATAAGGTAGAGTATGATTTCCGTGAATTGCGGGTGAAGCGTCGGCTCGCCACCGAGGATTCCCATCTGAAATCTGCCTGCAGCAACAATCATGTCGGCTGCGGTGACTACGTCCGCGAAACTCATTGCACAGCGGTCTTCGCGGGCCATTGTATCCTGGGCGAAGCAGTAGGGGCATTTGCGGTTACAGTACGTTGTCAGAAGAATGTTTGGCATGGCTTACCCCGTCGCATTGGTTTTCTGTTGCCGGAATACTTCCGCCAATTCGTCCATGATGCCACGCCAGGTCCGGCAGTCCTCATTTGGAACCTCGGTCGTGGTCCAGTAGCCTCGGCAATACCGATAGTGCGGACATGTGCTACAGCGAGACAATGAGGAAAATGTGCGGAACTCCATTTCTTCCAGGTCGCGCCACAGAGGGGAATGTCGAAAGGCCTCCGCCGTATCGTCCAGTGTTCCCAAAACGCACCCGCGCTCAGTCCAGCGGCGAGAAAGCGACACATGACCCTGCGAGGTGACGTAATAGTTGGCTCCCAGGACTTCTCCGGACAACTCCCACATGTTAATGTTTGAGCATCGGGCGATGGCGGATGATAATGAGCAGAATGGTTCGATAGTCGCCTCCAGGACCGGGCTGAATAGGAAGTAATCCAGTAGTTCCCGCAAGACGTTCTCGGGCCATTTTCTCCACCAGGTCAGATGCACCGGAAATCCCAGCGACGCCATCGCCATGCATATTCCGGCGTCGCCGCTGGGATGAGGCTCGAATTGCCATGTGGGAGTAAAGCCCCGGAGTGCGTCCATCTGACGCAACGCCGGACCCGGAGTGTCGGAGTCTCCGAGGAGCACAAGCCGTCCCTGGAATGTGGAAAATGTCTCCGGCGATTCCAGAAACAAGTTGGCGGGAACAACCGCATGGATCGACTCGTCTGGCTGGAGTTCGCCTTTCGCAATTCGTGGAAGATCCGAGCGGGGGGTATGAACAGTGATTTGAACGGATGAAGGCAACGTCGGCCACGCCTCGACGGCAACGGTATGAACGATATTGTCAGTCACATCACGCACAGGTGGCGACCTCCTTCTCGCGGGGCGGTCCCCAGAGCTTTTCAAAATGTTCGAAGATCAGCTTGCGACCTGGGCAAAAATAGGTTGGCTGGAAAAGGTCACGATAATACAGCCATGCTTCGGAGGGGCACCCGCCGTGACACAACGACCAGAACCGGCAATCGCGGCACACGCCACTTCGCAATAGTCCCGAACGGCGACGCAGCGAGACTCGTTCAGGATGGGCCAAGATCACATCGATCGCGTCGTGGAAAATGTTCCCCAGCGGAAACGTTCCGCCGTCCGCCATCCGCCCGCATCCATACACCGTCCCATCCGCATCGACGGCCAGGTGGGTCTCGCCGCATCGGCCGAGGCTGTCGCAGCACAAACCGCCTTCACCGTCCCATGCCCGTTTCCATTCAGTCAGAGGATTGACCGAGCCGTGCCAACCGTCGTCTGCCCAGACGTCACAGATTTCAATCATAAAACGCGCGTATTCCTCCGGTGTGATCCACAGCGGTTCGCACCGGTGTTCGTCGCCCAGGCCCTCCCGGTACAACGCATTGAACCGCAGGCCCATCGAGGGATTGAGATTGCGGAAAAAGTGGTACACGTCGCGAGCTAACGCCAGCGACCGCCTATGCACTACGTAGACCACGCCCACCCTGAAGCCATAGTCGCGGAGTAAGTGAATAGATCGGACCCATAAGCGGGCGAGATCGTCTCCCGATTTCAGACCTCGGACGCCGGGAACAATGTCAAACGAAGTTCCGATCGTCTGGTCGCCGATCAAGTCCTTCAGCACGGGAATCCATTCCGGCGTCAGCAGGGAGAGATTCGATTGCATCATGTTCTTGACCCGACCAATTTGTTCACCGAAGACTCGCCTCTCTTCCGCCGCGACTGTCCGGAAGAAATCCAGTCCGCAGAGCAGGGGCTCTCCACCGTGCCAGATGAATCGTAGAACTCGCTGCGGGTTCGCTGCAAGCCAACTCCGAAGGATTTCAAAAAGCGATCCCAGTCGCTGCGTCGGCAGTCTGTTTCCTTTCTCCTGTCCTCTGATCGCCGAACAATAGACACAACTTCCATTGCACGATCCTGTTGGCTTGATGATGATCTCCATGCCTTTGCGATTCCTTTGTATTCGGGAACCCTATTGGGCGATTCTGGAGGCATTGTTCGGTTGTTCATCCGCCTTGGGTTGGCCTTGTGTCTTGGCTGTATTGAAGTAGTCGCAGTAGACACCGCAGACTTCACTGTAGTCCGATCCGGGATAGTCGCAGTAACAGGAGGTCGTGCTGACGCACCCTCTGCTTGCGACGACCAGCCCCCCCGCGCCAACAGCAATGAGCCCGAGCTTGGCTATATTTGTGAAAAACGCCCTGCGACTGATGGGACTGAGATTGGCATTTGACGACTCTGTCATTCGGCACCCCCTTGCCGGAAACGTGAGAGTTTCCCTGAGAGAAATTAAATCACGTTTTCTGGTGGCGTCAAGGTTTTTCCGCAGGTTGGTATTCGCGGTGACTGTGAGTACCGTTCGTGGGAAGCAATGTCAGGTAGAGAATCAGGCGATCCTATCGGGAGCTCGCCTTCTTTTCCTCAAACCATTTCCGGCATTGCTCGCGGTCGTCGAAATGGATTTTTGTGGTTCCCAGTATCTGGTAATCCTCATGACCCTTACCCGCGAGGATGACGATATCGCCTTTTTCCGCCTGGTCCAGGGCCAGGGCGATCGCTTTTGCGCGATCGGGTTCCACATGCACCTCCGGGCGGAAGTGACATGAAAATCCGAGCAAGATGTCGTCGATGATCTTCTTCGGGTCTTCCGTTCGCGGGTTGTCGCTCGTGACGATCACCGTGTCGCCGTATTTTTCCGATACCTTGGCCATCCGCGGCCGCTTCGTCGCGTCACGATCGCCACCGCATCCGAACACTACGATAAGTTTGTTCTGTACCAACGGCTTCAGGGCGGAAAGAACATTCTCCAACCCGTCATCGGTGTGGGCGTAATCGACAAAGACCTCAAATCCGCGATCGTTGGACACGCGTTCAAGACGTCCGGGAACGGAGGGCAGGGTCGCGATCATAGGGACCATTTGCGATAGGTCGAAATTTGCCGCCAGGCCCATTCCCACGGCGGCCAATAGATTATAGACATTGTGCTTTCCGATCAGCGGCGACTGGAACGCTACCGATTGACCCTTGAATCGGAAGACACCCTTCGTACCGGCAGCCGTCATCTCCAGATCCGTAGCGGCAAGGTCGGCTGTCTTGTTGTCAATTCCGTAGCTCAATGTTTTGCCCGAACTTGCCCGACAGACTTTGTCACCTGCCGCGTCGTCCACGTTGACCACCGCGCATCCATTGGCCGGCAAGGAGTTGAAGAGGATGAGTTTCGCCGCAAGGTAGTTCTCCATCGTCTTGTGATAATCCAGATGGTCGCCAGTCAGATTCGAGAATGCCGCCGCCGAAAAGACCAAACCCGCCGCCCGCCCCTGGTCCAGGGCGTGGCTTGAGACTTCCATGACGATACTGTCTGCTCCGTTGTCGTAGGCCTGGCGGATTAGTCCCGCGAGTTGCATGGTGTCCGGAGTTGTATGCGATGCTTCCACCTTTTTTGTGATCAGATCATATTCGACTGTTCCGAAACGGGCGCACCGACGTCCGAGTCGGTTGGCCAGATATTGGAAAAGATAGCAGAACGTGGTCTTGCCGTTGGTTCCGGTCACGCCATAGAGTCTCAGCTTGTCCGCCCGCTGAAGTTCATCGATTCCATAGTAGGACCACGCCAGTTTCGCCAGGGCGATGCTGACCTGATCGACCACCAGGACAGGCAGGCTGTCGAGCTTGCAGTGACTGACGATTAGTTTGGCGCCTTTCTCCACCGCTTGTGCGGCAAACGTTGCCCCGTCCACCTTCGTACCGGGGACGGCCACGAATATATAACCGGGTTTGACCTGCCGCGAATCGGCGGTAATACCTTCGACATCAAAATCGTTCGGTAAAGTGATCCCCAATGCCTTGGAGAGCAGATTTTTTGCCGATATCTTCCCTGACATCACGCAACTCCTGTTCTGATTCTTCCTAATCGCCTGAGACGCCCTCTACGGCCGGAGCGTTCGGATCCGTCGATTCCACGGGCGGGATGTGCATATACTCGAAATAGGCTTTAAGGATATCGTGAACGGCGGGCGCCGCGACGGTTCCGCCGTAATAACCAATGCTCTTTACGGGTCGACGAATGCTGACAATGGCAACAACCTGCGGATTGCTGGAGGGCGCGCCGCCCAGGAAGCTTCCAACATACGCGCCTTCCTCGTAACGCCCTTTACCACCTCCGGAAGACCTGGCGATCTGGGCCGTGCCCGTCTTTCCAAACACCTGGTACCCGGGGATCTCCGCCTTCTTGCCCGTTCCGACCGTACACACACCGCGGAGAACCTGTTCCAGCATGATCTTGGCGATCTCAGGACTCAGAGCCTGGTTCACCACTTCGGCTTCGCTGCGTTCCTTTGTCACCTTTCCCCGTTCATCCAGAGATGCCCTAAAGAGGCGGGGCCTGACGAGCTTGCCTTCATTGGCGATCGCACCAAACGCGCGGACAAGCTGGAGTGACGTACAAGCGATTTCCTGCCCCATGGGGACGCTGAGCGTACTGAAACTGGTCCACCTCGACAAGCGGATGACGATTCCATTGCTCTCGCCCGGAAGGTCGATACCCGTTTGTGTTCCGAACCCGAACGAGCGGACGGCGTGGTATAGCCTGTCGTTACCCATGCGCGAACCAAGCTTGGCCATACCGATGTTGCTCGATTTCTGAACGATTTCCTGGAATGTCAGCGACCCGTACCCATGGGCATCGTGCAGCGTTCGCCGGCCGACGGTCCAGGCGCCGTTCTCGCAGAAAATGGATTCATCCATCCGGACCACGCCATCCTGAAGAGCGTGGGAGGCAATGAACGGTTTGAAGATACTTCCCGGCTCGTATGGGTCAGTCAGGGCGCGATTCCGGCGTTTGTCGGCGGGTGTATTACCGAATTTGTTCGGGTCTACCTCAGGCCAACTGGCCAGGGCGAGAATGTCGCCCGTTTTGGGTTCCATCACAACGGCTACACCGGATTCCGACTTGTAGTATTCGCACGTCGAAGCCAGGATCTTCTGCGTGAATTGCTGGACGACGGCATCGATGCTGAGGATGATGTGCTGCCCATTCACCGGAGGCTTGCATTCGGACTTGATCATCCAGACCTTGCGCTTGGCTGCATCCTGCATGTACTGCTCGAACCCATTCTTTCCCTTGAGGATGTCGTTATAGTAGAGTTCGACGCCTTCCTGGCCGTTGCCGTCAATGTCGACGGCCCCGAGAATGTGCCCGGCGATCGTTCCGGCGGTATAGACGCGTCGGGGTTCCGGCATGATACCCAACCCCTTGAGGTCTTTCCTGAAGCCCAGACTGGCGAACGAATGGAGTGCATCTTCGGGTAAATCTCGATAAAGCCACACGAACCGTTTGGACCGACTGTTGTCCATCTTTTGGAAAATGCTCTCGGAACTTTCCTGAAGAATCGCGGAAACGATCTCGGCCGTGTTAAGCTTGTCTTCCACGCCCGCCGGGTCGGCGAAAAGGGAGGATACAATCTTGGTCCCCGCCAGGATTCGCCCGCGACGATCATAAATGGTCCCGCGGATAGCAGGAATTGGGCGAAACGCCTGCTGTTGACGGTCGGCCTTGATCCGAAGGTCCTTGCCCATCTTGTAGTTAATGTACAGAATACGTCCAGCCAGGGCCACAAAGGCCAAGAGGATGACGCCCAATACACATTGTGCGAATATATTCCGTATGCCTTTTTCCGTGGGCATATTATCTCCGCGCAGGTCGAAACCTTGATAATTATAATCGGCAAACGGGGTTAAAATCGATAAGTTTTGATGGGAATGTGAACGTTTTCCCGGACTCTCGCCTTACCCGGTTGCCTTATCCCGAAAATGGCGTATGATGGATGATTGTTTGCACGAGAAGGCAGAAAGGGGCGTGGCTAATGACGATTACCATTACTACTCGTCACGTAAAACTTATGCTAGTCATTATTCTGTCCGCGATGGCGATCAGCGGAAAAGGGGGAAAAAACATGGTAGCGACGAACGTACAAGAAAAAACAAAGTATGAGGCGAAAGACTTCTCGCATCTGCTCGGGATGAGCGGATTCAGCGATGCCTTGCTGAAGAACCACTTCACGCTCTATCAAGGATATGTTACCAACACGAACGCGATCATCGAGAAACTGGAAGGGATAACGCCGGAAGCCAAGCCGCAAATCGACTATTCAGAGATGAAACGCCGATTTGGGTTCGAATTCTGCGGTATGCGGCTGCACGAGTATTACTTCGAGAACCTGGTCAAAGGCGGCAAACCTCTGGACACCGACAGTCCTTTGGCGGCGAAGATTAACGATACGTACGGGAGTTTCGATACGTGGAAGAAACACTTTGTGGCTACGGGTATGATGCGGGGGATCGGCTGGGCGGTTCTGTACTACGATCCTCACCACAAACGTCTGGTCAATGTCTGGATCAATGAACATCAGGTAAACAATCTGCCGGGATGCAAGCCGATCCTGGTGATGGACGTCTGGGAACATGCGTTCATGCTCGATTACCAGTTGGAGAAGGCCAAGTACATCGACGCGTTTTTCAAGAACATCAACTGGGAAGAAGCGGCGAAGCGTTTTGGCGAGGAATAGCGTTATTCGGAAGGCATCTGCCGAAGTGTATCTGAAAAGCCGATGACCTCGCACCCGCAGGTCATCGCTACGCCCCTGCAGTGACGCGTCTCAGCCCCTGCCTCTTCATGGCGGTCTGGTGTTCGAGTCGGTGGAACTGCAGGCTGGGCCGCGCCACCCTTTTTTGTCCTGCATCGATATTCGATGTAAAAAAATCCCTCTCCACGCCGAATCCTGGTCATGCCCTCTCTGCCGCCCAATAACGATCCATCAACGAACCGCATCGGCCCTTAAGTGACGCAAGTACGCCCGCGGCTGAGCAATTCCCCCGCAAATACTCGTGCATCATCCGACCTTCCTCGATGCACAACTCATCATGCCTTGGAAAAATCTCACGCAAAAGAAACAGGGCATACTTCACCAGCCGAAGGGGACCGTAAACCCGCTTTATCTCTCCACCCATCGCTTCCACGGCGACTGAGTACAGTGATTTGATACTTCCCGTCAGATCGTCGAACACCGGCGAAGGCGAGAACACGATCGTATAATACCACCCGAACAACTCGTTGCGCTCGTACCCATGAGAATCGCTGCCTCCCACGATCGGAATCTCCCGCCCCTTTATACGCTCCTCATGGTATCGGGCCACCTGGAGCGTATTGGAATCCGCTTCCCACCGGAAGTACCCGCCGATAATTTCATAGGCGTCGAACGGCTGGCGATCGAAAATGCAGGTTGTCAATGCCCCGGCGGGAGCATAACGAAGTTCCGTAAACCAGTAAGGATGGCAGAAGATGCCCAGTCCGCCCGCCTCGCGAATCTTGTCGAAGCACCACTGGCAGGAGGCGTATTGGTAACGATTGACACCCGCCGGCAGTTCCGGGAGTGAGTCGGATACCTGCTGAACCTGCTGCCGATAGCTCGCCTCGTCCTTGAAAAGGTCGTTGATGCTGAACTTCCCCCCGAAGTTGATCATGTGGACCGGATTGTCCGGCGGATGGACTTCTTCGCCCGGAAAGATGGCTAAATCGATGGGCACGCCGCGGAAATCTTCGATGGCCTCCAGTGAGGGCGCGTAGCGATGATGATCCGTGATGGCCATGAAATCCAGTCCGATGCGACGGCACGCCGCAGCCACATGTCCGGGCGGTTCGCGACCATCCGATCGACTGCTGTGAATGTGCAGATCGCCCTTGTACGGCCGGCGATGCCAGAGATCGTTTCGAAGGGAATAGACTCGAAACGTGCCTACCAGTCTTCGCTGGTCCGAGGTCACATCTTCCACTCGGAGCACGTGCTCCTGTTCCGCCTCGAAATACGTTGTCACCCGAAGTACACCGTCTACAACCTGAACTGTCGGTTTGGCCCCATCAGGCCAATGAGTGGTCTGCGAAATCTCTTCACACGGAAAATAGGCGACCTCATATTTTCGGTTCGGGTCAAACCGCCGATCCGGAAACACAGCCGCGATTGTGATCGTATGCGACTGGTCCGCCCGCACCACCTTGGGGAATACGTCAAAGTACGCGATTTCCGGTTCCATCGTCCGTTTCTCCTCTTGTCGTACATCTCAAAGCTCATTATAGCTTGACCGTTCGGAGACAGAATGCAATAATGCGCAAATCGCCTGCCATTTTGCGCACAACCGGCGGGAAAGACAGAACTGAAAATCGGATGTCTGGCCCCCTTGAACCGCGATTTTCGGCAAGATAGGGGAACCTCAGCGTAATTTGGGCAAGATAGGTTGGAGGGCAGGGGGTGAATTTTGCCTCAAGCAGCCTCTATTTCCTATATTTATCCTGAAGGAAACCCGGATGCATGCCGGGATCAATTAAATCAATGCTTTCCCCTTCAGGAAGGACAGTGGGATGGTTTTCGAGACTTCTGAACTAAAACGGCTCTTTACGGTCACCTTTATGGCCTGTCTTGTTATGCTTTTCGTCGGTTGTGGGCAGTCGCTGTCCCGGCCGGGAGTTATAAACATCCATCTGGTGGACGCCCCAATCGCGGAATACAAGGAAGTCAACGTTGACATCCAACGAGTGGAAATTTACGAGAGTACCGCGGGTTGGATAGTGCTCGGAACACCGCACCGGGTGATCAAACTGTTGCACCTGACGGGCGGAGTGAGCGAGACGCTGGTTGCGGGCAAAAAGATTCCGACCG
>CAZLZE010000045.1:0-35701 GCA_964563935.1 uncultured Phycisphaerae bacterium
GAATAGCAGGGGTCGGCAATCCAAGACTCCAACAGCCCCGGAGGTGCAACCGTGCTTCCGGGGCTTTGTTATTCTGCCTGCATCGCCGGGTTGGTGTGTTCTCTTTTCGCGTAACCAACATTATCATAACAGGATAAATAATATCCCTTGACTGTGGAAGACAAAGAAATATAGTTATGCATAAGACAGGTCAGGACGACACAACAGGCGGTTTGAGGCAGGATGCCAACGAAAAACAGAGGTCTTTGTTTCCGGTAGATATCGGAGACAAAGACTGTGTGTATTTTTATGTGGAGTAAACGGTGACAAGTTTCGACGTGAACAGCAAGATCATCGGTGAGGCCATAACCTTTGATGATGTGAGTTTGGTTCCCCGGCGGTCGGCCATTGTTCCGTCCGAGGCCGACGTGCGGACGAAACTGACCCGCGAGATCCAGCTGAATATCCCCCTGGTTTCCGCGCCTATGGACACGGTGACGGAATCGACGCTGGCCATCGCCCTGGCGCAGGAAGGGGGCATGGGGATCATTCACAAGAATCTCAATATTCCCGCGCAAACGCGGGAAGTCGATAAAGTCAAGCGATCCGAGAACGGGATCATCACGGACCCGGTGACGCTTCGGCCGAACGATACCATTGCCCAGGCTCGACAGGTCATGGACGAACATAACGTGTCCGGTATTCCCATCGTGGTTGACGGGAACAAGCTGGTGGGTATCATCACGCGTCGCGACATGAAGTTCATCGACCGGACGGATGATCGCCCGATCCAGGAGATCATGACCAAAGAGAACCTCATCACAGGCGCTCCCAACACCACGTTGGATGATGCCGAGCGGATGCTGCACAAGGCCAAGGTGGAAAAGCTGCTTCTGGTGGACAAGGAGAACCGTCTGACCGGGCTGATCACGATGCGCGATATCGATAAATCCCGACAGTTTCCGCAGGCCTGCAAGGACCAGCGGGGCCGGCTTCGCGTAGGGGCTGCGGTTGGAGTCCACGACTAAGAACGCGTCGAGGCGCTGATTAAGGCTGGGGTTGATGTTGTTGTTGTCGATACGGCTCATGGTCACAGTCAGAACGTGATTGAGACGGTCAAGAATATCCGCAAGCGATACAATATTCAGCTTATTGCCGGAAACATTGCCACGGGCGAGGCGGCCAAGGATTTGATTGATGCGGGCGTCGACGCCGTGAAGGTGGGCATTGGGCCTGGGGCGATTTGCACGACCCGTGTTGTCAGCGGTGTGGGAGTTCCTCAGATAACGGCGATTATGAACGTGGCTGCGGTGACTGAATCGGCGGGTGTCCCTCTTATTGCCGACGGTGGTATCCGTTATTCGGGCGATATCACCAAGGCTTTGGTGGCGGGTGCTCATTGTGTCATGATGGGATCGCTGTTCGCCGGGCTGGATGAGTCTCCCGGTCAGTTGGTGATTTTCAAGGGGCGCCGTTACAAGGAATATCGCGGCATGGGGTCGCTGGGGGCGATGATGGCCGGGTCGGCCGACCGTTATGGTCAATCCGCCGCGAATAAGAAGGGAAAACTGGTTCCCGAGGGCGTCGAAGGGCGTGTGGCTTACCGCGGTCCGCTCAGCGATTTTGCTTATCAATTGGTCGGCGGGCTCCGCGCGGGCATGGGTTACTGCGGCGCTGGGACCATTGAAGATCTTCGCAAGCATGCCCGATTTGTCCGGGTCACCGGGGCTGGGCGGGTTGAAAATCACCCGCATGACATTACAATAACCAAAGAGTCGCCGAACTATAGTGTTGAATACATGGCCGAGGGATAGAACATGAAGACGATCGCAGGGATGGTGGCAGGGTTGATGGGGTGCCTGATGGTGGTCGGTTGTGAAGCGACGGCCAAGTCGGACAAGTGCGAGCCGGGTTGGGAGACCACGCCCAGCTATGAAAAAGTAATGTCCAGGGAGGGCGAGCCGAGTCCGATCAAACCTCGCGTGTGGTCTCCGACGGTTGCCGTCTATGAAGAACCGGTCGTGACGCATTTCGGAAGCTATTTCAACGATCCCTTCGTCACCGAGGGCGACGGAAATGATACTTACGGATGGACGTGCATGGATTTGCTGGCGGTGCCGTATTCGCCCGCGCGGTTTGTCGTGAATACCGTGGCCGTGCCGGTCAGTATGGTCAAGGAACCGCCCTGTGTGCTCCAATGCACCAATCTCGATCAGCCGATCCATGAGGGTACGTGTGATACGGACAAAGGAAAGGCACAGAAGCGGTAATTTTTGAGAAAAATCGCTTTTTTGAGAGGAATAACGGTTGGTTCGCCGGCTTTCGGGCCGGCGCGTCTGTTTTGGTACGGAGTGGATTTGGCTTAAGGGTGTGTGTTCATGGCGCATGAAACAATTGTCGTGTTGGATTTCGGCTCCCAGTACTCGCAACTGATCGCGCGACGCGTTCGCGAAAACCATGTCTTTAGTATTCTCCTGGCCCCGGAGACGCCGATCGATAAGATTCGGGAATATCATCCGAAGGGGCTGATCCTTTCCGGCGGGCCCGCCAGCGTCTATGAACCTGGCGCGCCGCGGTGTGACCAGCGAATCTTCGAGCTTGGCGTACCGGTTTTGGGTATTTGCTACGGCATGCAGATTGGATCTCAGATTCTGGGGGCGAAAGTGGAAGCCGCCAGTGCCCGCGAATATGGAAGAACCAAGCTTACGGTTACCGATCCGAACGATCTGTTGGCCCACGTGCCGACGGACACTACTGTCTGGATGAGCCACGGCGATATTGTCTGCAATCTGCCTCCTGAGTTCGTGCCGCTGGCGCGGACTTCCAACTGCACTCATGCCGCTGTGTATTACCAGTCGAAGAAATTCTATGGTTTGCAGTTCCATCCGGAAGTCAGCCACACACCGCTGGGCGGACAGATGCTGCGGAATTTCCTCTATGAGATTTGCGGGTGCGAGGGGAGTTGGCGGGTAGGGAGTTTTGTCGATCAGGCAGTGGAGGATGTTCGAAGGCGGGTCGGCAAGTCCCGAGTTATTTGCGGACTTTCGGGAGGGGTTGACAGTTCCGTTGTGGCGGCGCTGCTTCATAAGGCCATCGGCAACCAACTGACGTGTATTTTTGTGGATAACGGTCTGTTGCGGAAGAACGAGGCCGAGCTTGTCGAAGCCACCTTCCGGAATCATTTTCACATCGATCTTCGCGTGGCCGATGCCGCCCAGCGGTTTCTTTCCGCTCTGGCTGGAGTGACGGAGCCCTCGCAGAAGCGAAAGATCATTGGCCGCGAATTTATTGAAGTATTCAAACAGGAAGCCTTGAGCATTCCTGACGCGCGATTCCTTGCCCAGGGAACGCTGTATCCTGACGTGATCGAGTCTGGTTGTTCCGTCGGTGGAAAGGCGGCCAGCATCAAGCTCCATCACAACGTCGGCGGACTGCCCGCGGAACTGGGGTTCGAACTCATCGAGCCGCTTCGCGATCTATTCAAAGACGAGGTTCGCGCCGTCGGTGAGCATCTTGGTGTACCGGAGGAGATCGTCTGGCGGCATCCATTCCCGGGACCGGGGCTGGCTGTCCGTATCATCGGCGAAATCACACCGTCGCGTTTGGAGATTCTCCGGGAAGCGGATGCTATTTTCATCGAGGAGATCAGCAGTGGGAATTTGTATCGCGCGATCTCCCAGGCCTTTGCCGTGCTGATTCCCGTCCGTTCCGTCGGCGTGATGGGCGATGCCCACACCTACGAACATGTGATCGCTATCCGCGCCGTGGAGACGCACGACTTCATGACCGCGGATTGGGTCCGGCTGCCGTATGAACTTCTGAGCACGATCGCCAATCGAATCGTCAACGAGGTTCGAGGCGTCAACCGCGTGGTCTACGATGTCTCGACGAAACCCCCGGCCACGATTGAGTGGGAATAGCCTGACATAACGTTCGTTGCGGTTGTGCCACTGGTCCTCTATAATATGCTTCTGTACATCATTAGAAGGAGCTGCGCATGGCGAAGTATTATCTGGGATTGGATGTCGGTACCTCGGGGCTTAAGACGGTTTTGATCGATCAGCAGGGGAAGGTCGTTACGACCAACACGCAAGACTACCCGATCTACACGCCCAAGCCGTTATGGTCCGAGCAGGAACCGGAAGACTGGTGGCAGGCAACGATCAAGGGTATTCGCCAAGCCGTCAAGGACGCCAGGATCAATCCCAAGGATGTTGGCGGCATCGGGCTTTCGGGTCAGATGCACGGTTCGGTCTTTTTGGCTGATGGATTGAAGCCCCTTCGCCGAGCCATTCTGTGGAATGATCAGCGGACCTCGGCCCAGTGCGAATACATTGAGAAGGTCGCCGGTGGGCGAAAGAAGCTGATTGAGATGGTGGCCAATCCGGCTCTGACGGGATTCACCGCTCCCAAGATCATCTGGCTGCGAGATCACGAGCCGAATCACTTCAAGAAGGTCAAGCACGTTCTTCTGCCGAAGGACTATATCCGTCTTTGCCTTACCGGCGATTATGCCACGGAAGTTTCCGATGCATCCGGGACGCTGCTGTTGGACGTTCGCAATCGCAAATGGCATATGGGTCTGATCAAGAAGCTTGGCTTGAATCCCGAGTGGTTCCCCAAGTGTTATGAGTCGCCGGATGTCACGGGTCACGTCAATGAGTTTGCATCAAAGCTGACCGGTCTGCCGGCGGGCGTGCCTGTGGTGGGCGGCGGTGGCGATCAGGCATGCGGGGCTGTGGGAAGTGGAATTGTCAGCTCCGGGATTGTCTCGGCCACGCTCGGGACCTCCGGCGTGATGTTCGCGTATTCCGATACGCCGCACTTCGATCCGGAAGGACGGGTCCATACCATGTGCCACGCGGTGCCTGGAAAATGGTGCACGTTTGGATGCATGCTGGCGGCGGGCGGGTCGTTCCAATGGTTCCGGAATAATCTGGGTCAGATGGAGATTGCGGAAGCCAAACGGAAGAAAGTCGATCCATACGTATTACTGATCGATCAGGCCCAGAAGGCCCATCCGGGTTGCGAAGGTTTGTTTTTCCTTCCGTATCTGACGGGCGAGCGCTGCCCGTATCCGGACCCGTGTGCCCGGGCGTGTTTCATTGGGATTTCCGCGCGGACCGATCGTGCGGCGATGATTCGATCTGTCCTCGAAGGGATTACTTTTGGGATGAAGGATCAGATTCGCATTATGCGGCAGATGGGAATCAAGATTTCGCAGGTTCGCGCCTCGGGCGGCGGCGCTCGGAGCAAGTTCTGGCGGCAGTTGCAGGCCGACATGTACAACGCGACCGTGGTCACGGTTAACGTGGCAGAAGGATCAGCCCTTGGCGCTGCCATTCTGGCGGCCGTTGGAGCGGGGCAATTCAGGTCCGTTCCCGAAGCCTGCAAGAAGATCATCAAGACGGTAGACGGGCTCAAGCCCAATATGAAGCTGGTCAAACTCTACGATCGGAATCATGAGGAGTTCCGGAAGCTGTATTCATCGCTGAAATCGGAATTTCCGGTTTTGGCTGGATTGTCTTGAATCTAAGGAGGGTTGGTTATGTCAAAGAGGATGATCTGGATCTTTGCGGCGGGAATAGTCGTCGTGGTAACGGCGATCGGTTTTTGTCAGAAGGCCCGAGGGGGTAAAGGTCAGCCGGCGATTGTGCAGATGCCGGGTGAGGGTTACCTTCGAGGATGGGTCAAACGGGAAGGGCAGGGCAAGTTCACCTTTATCGACGAGAAAGGGAAGACCATCGAGTTGACCAAGGGCACGAAGGCTCAACCACTTAGTGCGGTTCGGGGTGAGTACAAGGAGTATGAGTCCAGCGTGATGAACCAGAAGCTGGATGATTACGACAAGTACACGAAACTTATGGATTGGGCCAAGGAGCATTGCCTATACGAGGAAGTAGCTCGGAACGCAGAGAGTATCTTGAGAATGAGTCCGGCCAACCCGGATCCGGTGGCGAGGGAGAACCTCAAAGAGGCCAAGGACCGACTCGCGGCCCTTCGCGCTGGTCCTTCCTCAGGCACTCGTACGGATTGGACGATGGACGATGTGCAGAAAGTCCGCTTCGCGCTTCTGCCCACCAAAGGTCGGGTCGAGAACATGCAGGTGACGTTCAAAAAGCAGGTGCTCCAGAGTTTTGTCAATCAGATGGTCAAGGAAGGAAAGCTGCAGACCAAGGAACTGCAGCGGGCGTTTCTGCAGCGTCCGGGTACGGAGCAAGCTCAGATCATCAAGACGGAGACGGGCAACCAGTATCAGCCGGATATCAATATCGGAAAGGATCCGCCTCAGATTGCCGAGTACCGGAAAGTCGTCGAGCCGCTGCTTAATCGCTCTTGTGCCACGGCCGCCTGTCACGGAAGCGGAAACCTGGCCTTCAAACTCGTGCCCCGCCCCGCCAAAGCGCCGGAAGTCTACGCCAACTTCTATTCGCTGGACACTTACAAAGGCACTGGCGGTGCGTTGATCGACCACGGCGATCCAAGGAACTCCCTGTTTCTGAGTTTTCTGCTTCCTGCTGCGGATGCGACGTCCGGGGCGGGACATCCAACAAAGATCGTTCCCGTGCTACGAACGAACAAGGATCCGCGGTATCGGCAGGTTCTGGACTGGATCCAGCGACTGCCGCCTCAGCCGATCGATGAAGCCATTGAGGGTCAGGGTGTCAGTACGCAGCCTGCGCCTGTCACAGAGACTCAGTGAGACGCGATGGTCCAGATTTTCGTGCGGAAATGAGTTGAACCTGGTCTGAAATATTGCCCAAGTTCCCGGAATAAATCCTTGCAAGACAATGGTTTGTTGGTCTATTATGTAACGTTCGTGTTTTTGGTTTTTTTGCAGCTTTACCCTTAACGGGCATAGAATAGAGAAAGAATAAGGAGATGCCATGGCTGTTTGTTTGAATCGAAAGAATTGCGGCGAGCCCCATTTGTTTACCAGCGAGTCGGTGACCATGGGTCACCCGGATAAAGTGGCCGATCAGGTTTCCGATGCCGTTCTGGACGCCATGTTGGCCCAGGACAAATATTCGCGAGTTGCGTGTGAGACGCTGTGCAAGAATAGCGTCGTGGTTGTGGCTGGTGAGGTTACGACTCGGGCGCAGGTGAATATTCCCGATATCGTCCGCAAGACTGTGGCGGATATTGGATACACCAGTGCGGATATCGGCCTGGATGCCGCGACGTGTACAGTAATGGTGTGTTTGGAAAAGCAATCGCCCGACATTTCCCGCGGAGTGACGGCGTGCGGGGCCAAGGAACAAGGCGCCGGCGACCAGGGCTTGATGTTCGGGTTTGCCTGTAACGAGACTCCGGAATGCATGCCTCTGCCGATTTTTCTGGCCCACCGGATCTGCGAGCGGTTGGCGTATGTTCGTGAGAAGGGAATTTTGCCGTGGGTTCGTCCGGACGGAAAGGCCCAGGTAACGGTCGAATACGAAGGCAACAAACCCATTCGCGTTGATACGGTCGTCTGCTCGACTCAGTACTCTGACGCCAAGGAAGTGATCAAAGGCGGGTTCGTGGATCGCGATGGCTGCATGACCGACAAGGGTCGCAAAGCCCTGATCGATAAAGTGATTCTGCCGATGGTTCCGAAGAAATTCATCCAGGGCAAGGTCAAATATCACATTAATCCGACGGGTCGATTCGTCATTGGCGGGCCGCACGGCGATTGCGGGCTTACCGGGCGCAAGATCATCGTGGACACCTACGGCGGCCGGGGCTGCCACGGTGGCGGCGCGTTCAGCGGAAAGGATCCCTCCAAGGTCGACCGCTCTGCCAGTTATATGGCCCGTTATGTGGCGAAGAACATTGTGGCGGCCGGGTTGGCGGACCTGTGCGAAGTGCAGATTGCCTATGCGATCGGCGTGGCTGAGCCGGTCAGCGTGCTGATCGATACTCAAGAGACGGCCAAGATCGACGAAGCCAAGCTGACCAAGATCGTTCGCAAGGTATTCCCGCTGAAACCGGCAGGAATTATTGAGCATCTGAAGCTGTTGCGGCCGATATACACGGAAACTGCCCGGCATGGGCACTTCGGCCGTGAACTGCCGGACTTCACCTGGGAAAAGACGGATATGGTGAAGCGGCTGAAGGCGGAAGCCGGAATTTAGGGCCTGATTTTTTATCCAGATGGGTTGGCAAAATCAGTCCGGCTGGGTATAATGGTTTGAACTACGGGGCGATCGGTAACACGGTCGCCCTTTGCGGCTGATAATTGACAAGTTGGTTTTGGGGACGTGGTGTAATGGGAGCACGCAGCCTTCGCAAGGCTGAAATGGGGGTTCGACTCCCCTCGTCTCCAATCGAGAAGCCCGCTGGAAACAGCGGGCTTTTTTGTTGCGCGAATTCAGTTATTTCTCGTAGAAGCTGAATGTGTGCCGGTTGGGGGTGTCCGTTGCGAACTGCGCGGTGGACAGGGGAGGGAAGTCGTAACGTTTGAACGGCGACAGGGCGTCGCAATCTTCGATGGGGAAAGGTCTTCGTTCGGGGATGTCGTTCTAGGCGAGAAGGAAGAGTCCGCCGGGTCGAAGGCAGTGGTGGCACTGAGTGAAGGTAGTTTCGGTTTCTTGTCGTCCATTGGGGCCCCAGCCGAATACTCCATTGCAGATGATCACATCGAGGGTATTTTCGGGGAGATGCCAGCCGAAATTTTCCAGGGAGTCCGTGATGTGGTTCTTGGCGCCGTACTTCTTTCGTGACGGGTCAATTTCAATTGTCCAGTACTCGCGGGATGTGAAATACCTGGCGTAGGGTTTGGTGAACCAGTCGCAGTCGAGGAAGAGGATTCGCTGAAACTCATCGCGTGAGGCAAGGTGATGTCTTCCATCACGTGACGATCATTGCTCTCAAGACACAGGTCGAAGCCGAGGAAGAGCTTGGTTTTGAACACCAGGCGATTCCACCGTTTTGCGGCTTTGGCGAGAAGATCGTATTGTTTGCCTGGAGCATTTATGGCGTTTTTCCTATAATGGTTCGAACGGGTACTGATTTTGGCATGGTGAACACAGATGAAAAGGAAGAAACCGCATGGCCATTCGATTTGCATTTGCAGGGTTTCGGCATGGACATATTTTCGATCTTCTGGCAGGAGTCCAGGCGAATTCTGAGACGACGGTGGTGGCAGCCTGCGAAGAGGACGCCGGCGCCCGGGAATCGCTGAAGTCGCGAACCGATGTGCAGATCACGTACGACAATTACGAGAAGATGCTCAAGGAAGCAGTGTGCGACGTGGTGGCCATCGGCGATTACTATACGAAGCGGGGCAAGTTGGTGATTCGGGCGTTGGAGGCGGGCAAGCATGTGATTTCCGATAAGCCGCTGTGTTGCACGCTGGATGAGCTTCAGCGCATTCGGCATTTGGCATCTCAGAAGGGATTGGCGGTTGGGTGTCAGTTTGATCTGAGGGGATCGGGTTCGCTGAATACGGCGAGGAGACTGATTCAGCAGGGCGAGATTGGCGAGGTGCACACGGTATCCTTCAGCGGCCAGCATCCGCTTCTTCTGGGTTCGCGGCCGGGATGGTATTTTGAACCCGGATGTCACGGGGGAACGATCAATGACATTGCCATTCACGCGATGGACGGGATTCCATGGGTGACGGGTCGCAAGATCGTTGCGGTGACGGCGGCGAGGGTGTGGAACGCGAAGACGCCGCAATTTCCTCACTTCCAGGATTCGGCTCAGATGATGCTGCAGTTGGACAACAAGGGCGGCGTGCTGGGCGATGTGTCTTATTTGGCGCCGGATGGATGCGGGTATGCTCTGCCGCAGTACTGGCGGTTCACGTTCCACGGCAGCAACGGAGTGATTGAGCTGTCGTATGTCGGGAAACAGGTTCTGGTGGCGACGAACGCGGACAAGGAACCGCGGATGGTGAATGCCCAGGAGAATGTTCGGTGGGCGTATCTGCCGGATTTCCTGTCGCAGGTGAAGGGAGAGAAGGGGACGGTTGCGCTATCGACCGCGGATGTGCTGAATGCGACGGAGTGGGCGCTGAAGGCTCAGCAAGCGGGTGAATGAAGAGAGGATGCATGATGGTTGATCAGCGGCAACGAATGGAGAAACTGACGGCGTTCATTGAGGAGAATCCCAGGGACGTACTCGCTTTATATTCGCTGGCGATGGAGTACAAGTCGCTGGGTGATTCGGCGAAGGCGCTGGAGTACTTTGAGCGAGTGCACCAGGCGGATCCTGGACAGGTGGCGAGTTATTTTCAGCAGGCCTTGGTTCAGATCAGCACGGGTCAGAAGGATCAGGCCCGGGCGACGCTTGAGGTGGGTATTTCCAAGGCTGTGGAGGCGGGCCATCTTCACACGCGAGACAAGATGCGTGAGTTGCTGGAACGGCTGAAATGATGGGCGGGCTGATGGAGCGAAGGACGTAAGTCATGCTGGAGAAGCGATCGACGGAAAGGGAATTTACCGAGCATCGCACGTGCGACGAAGCGGTGGCGGCGCAGGCGTATCGGGGCATGGCGACGTTCAATCGTTGGGGGGGCGGGATCGCGGTGGTTCGGGATTTTGTGGAATTTGAGGTGTCGCGAGTTCCTGCGGGTCGGCCGTTGCGGGTGTTGGATATTGGCTCGGGGAGTTGTGATATTCCGTTGGCGGTCAGCCGGTGGGCGAAGGCACGGGGATTTGCGGTGGAGTTCACGTGTGTGGATTACAGCGATACGGCTGTCCGGCTGGGGTGGGAGAACATCGCCAAGTCGGGCGATCTTCATGTGAGGATGGTGCAGGGGGATATTTTCGAGTATCAGTCCGAGGAACCATTCGATTGTGCCGTGGGATCGATGTTCTTCCATCATTTTACGGATGACGAGATAATCAGATTGGTGAATCGGTTGCGGAGTATCGTGAGACATAGTCTGCTGATCAGCGATTTGCTGCGGTACACCCCATACTATCTGATCGCATGGTTAGGTTCACTGGTTCTACCCACGGAACTTCGCCACGATGTCCGCGTATCGATCAAGCGGGGGTTCAAGCTGACGGAACTTCGTCATCTATTCCGGGATATGGACGGTGTGAGTGTGACGGTGTCACGAGACCGGATGTTCCGGGCGCTGGCGGTTGTCCGATTTCCGGGAACAGGTTCTTAGCTCAGAGACGCCTTGGCGAGCTTGGCCTGTTCACTTTCCGGAGCCAATTCGATAATCGCCTGCCAGGACGTCTTCGCACGATCGTGCATACCGATATTCTCGAGGGCCTGGGCCAGGGCGGCCAGGGCATCGATGTGCTGACCATTGCGGCGCAGGGTTTCCTCGAATTCCTCGACGGCTAGTGGATATCTTGCCTGATCGGCATAGATCAGGCCGAGTTGGTAATGCACGTCGGAGAAACCGGGTTCGAGCACGACAGCCCGTTCGAGGTACTGCAGGGCTTCGTCGTCGCGTTTGAGTTCCTTGAGGGCGAGCCCCAGTTTGACCATGGCCTTGACGTAATCGGGGTTGATTTCGACGGCGCGACGGAACTCCTCGGCAGCATCCGCGGTCTTGCCCTGGGCTTTGAGGAGGAGGCCGAATCGATAGTGCCAGTCGGCACGTTCAGGATGGGCCTCGATCGCGGAGGCGAAGCGGTCGGTCTGTACTTCGAGCAGTTGTCTGGCGACGGTGCGGTTGTCGGTGTTGGGGTCGAGGTAATATTCCGCCTGTTTGGCGGCGGAGGCTTTGAGTTCCAATCGGGCAACTTCGGCGAAGAGCATGGTGGTGTTCGGTTCGATGGCTTGGGCGAGTTCGATCGTTTCATCGGCCTTGTTTTCCTGGCCAGTGTGGTACTGGGAGACGGCGAGTCCGACGTAGGCGTTGAGGAGTCGGTCGTTGGCGTCGACGGCGTGGCTGAACCACTCTGCCGCCTGGAGATAGCGTCCCATTCGCAGGTGATAAGTGCCGAATTTCACCATGGCTTCGAGATATCCGGGATGCAGTTCAAGCGCCTTTCGATAGCACTGATCGGTCTCCCTGTCGTGTCCGAGTTTGGCGTGCAGGTCGGCGAGTTGCAGGTAAGTGTCCGGGAATTCCCCCTGTTTCTCGAGCAGTTTTTCGAGAACGTCGATGGCCTTTTCGATCTCTCCGGATTTTTCATAGGCCCGGACCAGTTCATTTTCCGTTGCCCAGTTGTCGGGTTCGATGGTCAGGGCGATCTGATATTCCGCCAAGGCTTTTTTCGGCTGATTGTTGTTCAGGTACAGACAGGCGAGCAGGTTTCGGTTGCCGACGTCATCGGGGTCAATTTCACAAAGTTTCTGATAGTGTTCGATGGCCAGGTTGAGGTCCTTGTGGTTCATATAGATAGCGGCCAGACGCTGGTGCGCATTGAGCAGGTTTGGAGTAGCCTCCAATGCCTGCTTGTAGTAATAGACCGCCTTGGACTCATTCTTTGCCGTTTCATGCATGAATCCGAGGGCGAAGTAGATTCCGGTATCGTTCAGGTCGTCACGGCAGGCCAGGTTTTCGAGTATCTGGATAGTCTCTCCGCGTCGTCCCATTTGTTCCAGGATGCAGCAGTAGATGAGTTGTCCTTCGAGCCTATCGGGCTGCAGTTCGACGAGGGTTCGGGCGTGATCGCAGGCCTGGTCGAGCAGTCGTTCGCGATAGAGGCTTACGGCGGCCTTGAGCAGAAGTTCGGGGTCGTTGGGGCGTTCCGCGAGATGGATCTTGATCATCTGGGAGTCACCTTTGAACGCCTGGAGTCTTTGTCCAAAGACACACCAGAGGCTTCCGATCAATCCCTTTCCGAGTATCTCAAGTAGTTGTGACATAGTTTTTCATGTTCTCCAAGTTCAACAGACGTCAAACGGTCAGGGACGCCAAGGCTTTCTTCGCCGCCTCGAATCCACTATTGATATTCAGTGCGCGTTGATAGTGCCGTCGGGCCTGATCGACCAGACCCTGCTTGTGATACAGACTGCCCAGCAGATAGTGAACGTCGGCGTAATTCGCCCCGTGAACGACGGCGGACTTCAGTCGATCGATGGCATCCTGGTCACGGTCGGTCCGGGAATAGAGTCCAGCCAGATGGATCAGGGCGCTAACGTATCGCGGATTGATATCCACCGCGTGTTCCGATTCACGGATGGCCTCATCGGATTTTCCGAGGCGATGGTAGATGCAACTGCAGTGGTAGTGCAGGTCGGCGTATTCCGGGTATCGTTCCAGGGCCCGCATCATGATTGTAAGCAGGGCTGAGAATATCTGGTCGTCCATGTCGGTCTGGGGCAGGTCGAGGAACGCCGTGACGAATTCGGGTTCTCGGGCAATCAACTCGGCCAATTTGTCCAGAGATTGGTCCACAGGAGTTTCTTTGACAGTATCTGCCTTGACAGTTTCGAGTTGGACGTCCATTCCCTGATGTTTCGCCTGTTTGACGGCGAGGGTCAGATGGCACAAGAGCCAGTTGTTCTGCGGTTCAATTCGGTGGGCCTGCTGCAGATGTCGGATCGATTCGATTAGATGTCCACGGAGCCCCTGGACCAACCCGAGTTTCCAGTGTGCATCGACGTTTTCGGGTCTGAGCTGACAGGCTTTGGTGAGAAAGGAGACGGACCGATCGGTCTGCTCCTGTTCAGCGAGAATGAGCCCGAGGGTGAAGTTGATTTCAAAGTTGGCTGGCGATTCCTCGGCCAGGGATTCGAGAATATTGATGCTCTTGTTCGCATTTCCCGCCAGATAATGGGACATGGCTTCCTTGAGTCGCAAGGAGGGCGTTGTGGTGTTCAGTTCGGAGAGTCGCGAGAGCTGCCGTCCGGCCTGGGGGTAATCGCCCTGTTTGAGATAACATTCGGCGAGGAAGTTGATCATCTGGGTTGCGTTTGGGGTACTGGTCATGCCCCGCTGCAGGAACTTGACCGCCTGTGCCACATTGCCCTGCTCGATGAGGCGTTCGGCCTCACGTCGACAGGCTCGAGCGTGATAAAAGCGGGACATATGCCCTTGCAGGGACGTTCCAGTAATCAGAGGCTCGAGTTTGTCCGCGGCCTGGGCGAACTCTCCGGCCTTGTACAGCGCCATGGCGTGTTCATAGGCGTCGCGGGGAGATTCACTCCGGTCCGAGCTGTCAGTTCCATATACAGTCTGGTTTTGCTTACATTTCTCTACCACGTCTGTTCTCCGGTTTTTCAATAGCGTCATGCCCTGATGAACGCACACTGCAACTATCGGTCGATGTGAGGGGTACAATTATTTGTGAGTTTCGTCGACACCCCGGAAGATAACCTTTGGCTTTCTGTGCCGTCCTATAATACGGTGACGCGCGCACTGACACAGGATGCTGATTTTATGCTACAGACCTTGATTTTTTTGGTCGATGAACGAGTTGCCGTTGATACGTTGAGTGAGAATGCGGATTCCATTGATATTGGCACGGGATGGCGACTCGCTGGTACGGGCTCGGGCCGCCGATGGTCTGATGGAGATCGGAGATGATCAAGCCATTATCGGACTAGTGGATATGTTGGATGATCCGAATCTCCGGGTTTGCAGCACCTGGAGATAACCAAGGTGCAATATTTTTGTGGAGGTTGACAATGAAACGATTTTTCATGCTCTCTCTCGGCGTTCTTGCATCGACGTCGGCGTTGCTGATGGGTTGTGATGACTCCGTCAAGGCGACCGTCCTCGATGGCGTTCAGAGCGGCACGACCGCAATCGTGGGATCGCTGATTTCGGCGATGTTCCAGTCGCTGATGAACGACACAGCGGACACGAGCGCGATGCTGGATGCCTCGGCGAAACTTGTCGCGATGGTGTTCTAGTCGAATCGTCAGGCCAAACGTCCGACAAGTTCGAAATGGAGCCTGTTAGTCGCGGCTGTGGCGTTCAGATGATTGAGACGAACTTGTGCACTTTGAGGGATCACACCGGGTGCAGGCTACGTGTTGTTCGACCGTGATTTCCCGTTGGCTCCCTGACATCCGGCGGGTAGAATACATCTTGTTTGGTTGAGCAAAATGGACAGGATGTATGCTTGGTAATGCGATTCCGACCCCCAACGAATTGATGGTGCTCTGCCTGCTGTGGAAGCAGGGCGATCTGACCGTTCGCCAGATTCGCGAGCAGTTGCTCCCCCGCAAGAGACTCGCCTATACGACTGTCCTAACCATTGTGAATGTTTTGGTGCGCAAAGGTTGGCTTACGCGGCAGCGTGTGGGCAAGGCCGACCGATATTCACCCGTTCTGGACGAGCGTCAGGGCAAGCTTTTTGTGTTGCAAGCCTTGGCGGATCGCATGTTTGACGGTTCGCTTGGGGATGTGGTCGACTTCATTCATTCCACAAAGGGTCAGATTCCGGTCCCACGTCTGCCTGACCAGGTCAAAGTGCGTGAATCGCCAGTGATCCGTCATCTGGATGTGGATCTTCTGTAATCCCGCCGGGATTATCTGCCCGCAATTTGTGGTTAACTTCCGCGGACTACTCTTTCTTCGGATCACTCTCAGCCGGGGCTTCGCCGTCGGCTTTGGGCGATCCGTCCCTGTCGAGGGGCGTTGTTTTGGCGGAGCCATTGGCGCCGTTTTCGTCCTCGGGAACCACGCGGGCCACGGCGACGAGTTTATCGCCGTCGTCGAGTTTGATCATTCTCACGCCCTGGGTATTTCGTCCGATGGGGCGGATATCCTTCAAGGGGAAGCGGATGACAATACCGTTCATGCTGATAAGCATGAGTTCATCTTCGTCGCGGACGGTTTTGACGGCCACGACGCGGCCGTTACGGTCGGTGGTCTTGATGTTGATGATTCCGGTTCCACCGCGTCCCTGCTGTCGGTATTCTTCAACGGGGGTGCGCTTGCCGTAACCATTCTCGCAGACGACGAGGACGTCACCCGCGGTGTCGACGATGGCCATGTCGACGACCTCATCACCCTTCCGCAGGTTGATTCCCTTAACGCCGCGTGCCGTTCGTCCCATGGCCCGGACGTCCTGTTCATTGAAGCGGATGGACATGCCGTCGGCGGTAGCGAGGATGATATCGTTCTCGCCGTTGGTAAGCTGGACGCCGATGAGGTTGTCATCGAGATCAAGTTCGATGGCGATGATCCCTGCGGCACGGGGATGGGAGAAGGCATCAAGCGCGGTCTTCTTGATCACGCCCGCCTTGGTAGCCATGACGACGAACCGGTCGGCGAATTCCCGCACAGAGAGTACGGAGGTGATTTTCTCCTCGGCCGACATTTTCAGGAGGTTGATGATCGCGCGTCCCTTACTGGTTCTGGACATTGAGGGGATGTCGAACACGCGGAGCCAATAGACGCGCCCGCGGTTGGTAAAGAACAGCAGGTAATCGTGAGTGCTGGCGATGAAGAGGTGTTCGAGCCAATCGCCTTCTTTGTTCTCGGTTCCCTTGACGCCTCGTCCGCCGCGTCCCTGGGTGCGGTAGGTGGTGAGAGGAACACGTTTGATGTAGCCTTCGTGGCTGATGGTGACGGCCACTTCTTCCTCGGCGATCAGGTCTTCGACGCGATAATCTCGAATCTCCTCGTCGCTGATCTCGGTGCGTCGGTTGTCGCCGTATTTTTCCTTCAGTTCGTAGAGATCTTCCCGAATGATGTCGGCGACGAGTTGTTCGTCGTTCAGGATGGCTTCATATTCTTCGATCTGCTCCATGAGCTTTTTGAGTTCATCGGCGAGTCGCTCGATTTCCAGTCCGGTCAACCGCTGAAGCTGCATGGAGAGAATAGCGTCGGCCTGGGGCTCAGTCAGGAAGGAGTCGACGGAACTTCGTTCCTTGATGAACTTTTCAGGCAGGAGCTTCTGCAGTGTGGCGGTTTCCGTCAGACGGAGCGGCTTGGCCATCAATCGCTGTTTGGCGGTCGGGGGGTCCGGACTGGTGCGGATCAGTTGGATGATCTCGTCGATATCGGCGACGGCCATGACCAGACCTTCCACGATATGGGCACGTTGCCGGGCCTTCTTGAGGAGGAACTGGGTCCTTCGGCGGATGACCTCGCGTCGATGGAGAATGTAATACTCCATCAGCTCTTTGATGTTCAGTGTTCGCGGCTGGCGGTTGACCAGGGCGATGTTGATGATCGGGATGGTGTCCTGCAGGGGGGTGTATTGGTAGAGTTGGTTGATCACCAGATCGACATTTCCGTCGCGTTTGAGTTCGACGACCAGCCGCATTCCGTTTCGGTCGGATTCGTCTCGCACGTCGGAGATATCGGGGATAATACCCTGCTTGACGCAGTCCGCGATGCGTTCCACGATGGTGGTTTTGAGAATTTGGTAGGGGATTTCATCGACGACGATGAGGGCTTTTCCGCCGCGGGCCTGTTCGGTGTGGATCTTGCCCCGAACGACGACGCTTCCCTTTCCCGTCTTGTACCCTTGGATGACGCTGGATCGTCCGCAGATGATGCCGCCGGTGGGGAAGTCGGGTCCCTTGACGATTTCGCACAGTTCGTCAACGGTGGTTTCCGGGTTTTCGAGCAATTTGATCAGCCCGTCACAGATTTCGTTGAGGTTGTGCGGAAGGATATTCGTGGCCATGCCGACGGCAATTCCCGTGGACCCGTTGACGAGGAGGTTGGGGAATTTCGAGGGCAGGACCACGGGTTCGACCATGGTTTCGTCGTAATTGGGCTGGAAGTCCACTGTTTCGTACTGGAGGTCTTCCATCATCTCCATGGACGGGGCGGTCAGTCGGGCCTCGGTATACCGCATGGCGGCGGGGGGGTCTCCGTCGATCGATCCGAAGTTCCCTTGTCCGTCGACGAGCGTGTATCGCATGTTGAACGGCTGGGCCATTCGCACGAGGGTGGGATAGACGACGGCTTCACCGTGCGGATGGTAGTTACCCGAGGTATCGCCGGCGATTTTGGCGCATTTACGATGCTTGGACCGGGGTCCGAGGTTGAGGTCTCGCATGGCGACCAGGATTCGCCGCTGGGAGGGTTTCAGACCGTCCCGGACATCGGGGAGGGCACGGGCCATGATGACGCTCATGGCGTAGGTCAAATACGATTCACGCATCTCCTCTTCGAGGAGTTGATCCTGTATCTTTTCCGCTATTTGGTCAGTCATTTATGGTCCTTAGAAGTCCAAAAACTTAAACACTGTATTTTATCATGGAATTGGCTGGGAAGCCACTTTGAAGCGTGTGGTTTGACGATTTTTGAGAGAGATTTTTTGCCGCTTTTCCGAGATTTGGATATTGACTTGGGTCGAATGGCTAGATAAAATGATGTATTCCGAAAAGTTGAATAGCACTTGAATATAAGGAGCGTTTGTCATGGCGCATAAAAAGGGACAAGGATCGACGCGAAATGGTCGGGACAGCAATCCGCAATATCGCGGAGTGAAGGTGTACGGTGGTCAGATGGCGAAGTCGGGCTCGATTATCGTCCGGCAGTGCGGAACGCCGTTCCAGGCGGGTCTGAATGTTCTTCGCGGTCGGGATGACACATTGTTTGCCCGGATCGAAGGCGTGGTCCGGTTCCGTGGTCGGACGGTGGACGTCCTTCCGGTGGAGCAGGCTGCCCCGGCTGAGGCGGCAAAATAGCTGCGACATTTCGATAACCAGGAATATAGAGAACCCGGTCGGAAGACCGGGTTTTTTATTGGGTACGCCCGGCAGTTGGCCCGACTTAAGCCTGAGATGGATTACTTACGCCGAAAGCGGGACCAGGCCTCTATTTCGGTATTACCATGATGTCTTGTTCGACCAACTGACGCTTCAGCTCCCGCCCAGATACTTCCGCCAACTGTGAGTGTGCCGACTTGCCCAGAGAACAGGCCATCGCCGCCGCTTCACCCAGACCCCGGCAGACGGGGATTATCCGGTAGGAGCTGTGGGCGACAAAGTCGGTCGAAATGCATCGGCCGGCCACGATCAGATTCTTGATTTTTTGAGGCAGCATCGCCCGGTATGGGATTTCGTACCATTGGTCTTTGGGCAGATACCAGAGGGTCGCCCCGCCGTCGTGGTTGTGGTGAATGTCGATGGGATAATTGCACAGACACACCGCATCATCAAAGCGGGCAAACTGCCGGATATGCTGTTCGGTGAGGATAAAGTCTCCAACGATCCGCCGGCATTCGCGAATCCCGATCAGAGGGGCGATATATGAAATGTACGATCGTTCAAAACCAGGAACATGATTCTTAAAGAAGGTCCAATACCCGAGAATCTGCTTTCTGCCGTCGATATAGGCATGCGAGAGACAAATCGGATCGAGGGAGTTATCACAGATTACCCGCGGGGCATTGAAACAGACGTCCGTCGGTCGGCCGGGAAGAGTATAGAAGCTGAACATCAACTGATTTTTCCAGGGGCCGAGTTCGTTGGTCTGACCGGCTTGGGGTTCCAACCAATCCGGGTGGATGCTGAGTGTCTGGCCATCGGGAGTGTTTTCACATGGCCAGATACATTGTTGACCCGCCGGGGTGTTTTGAGCGATGTAATCTTTCGCTTTGGGGATATCTACCCCGGAAAGAATAAATCGATAGCTTAACGGCTGATGCTCTCCGGTTTCCTCGCGTCCTTCCCGCACCGGCAGGCCGCACATCGAGGTTAGTAATGCGTCGCCTGTGGCGTCGATAAAGAAGGGGGCTGAAAGAGTGAATTGTTTTCCACAGGCGAACAGTTCGATTTGCTCCAATCGATCCTTCCCAAGCCGAGCATCGATCAGTTCCGTGTGATAGAAAAGAGTCACTCCGGCTTCGAGGGCCATCGTTTCCAGAACGCAAGTCGCGAGGATAGGATCAAACCCTCTTGTCTCGCCAAATCGTTCCCGGGTCAGACGGTCGTGCAATTCCCGATGGATGCCGGCAACGAGTTCGCGGCCTCGGGCTTCATTGGGCATGACCGGCGTGACCAGGCCCAGCGTGCTTGTTCCGCCCAGTTGCGATTGCCGCTCGATCAGCACGGTCCGCAACCCCAATCGAGCGGCCCGGATCGCAGCGGCGCTTCCCGCCGTTCCTCCGCCGCAAACAATCACATCGAATTCGTTTCGATCTGCCACGGTTTGATCCTTATCGGTTAGAATCCCTGGGAAAGCACATAGAGGCTGTGCGGTTCCAGTTCAATTTCCATCGGTCCCGACGGCCGGGCGAGGGTTTTTTCGGTGACCTTGTGGACGTCGGTGTGGTTCTGGTTCTCTTCGGCCCCTTGCGTCAGATACAGCGAGGTCAACCCGGTTACCGTAATCGGTGTACCGGGCGTGCCGGATTCCGGCAGCGAGGACAGCGCGACTTTGGCCTTTTGCGATGGATGATGGTTCAGGACAAACAGCGACCAGGCATTGCCTTTTTTGCAGGCGTATGCTGTGACGAGAGGCACGCGAACGCCTTTTACGACGGGGACTGGCGAGGATTCCACTTGGACTTGCCGGAGCTCGCCGCGGGCATATCGCTGCAGCAGCCTAAACGCGTCGCCGAAGGGATAGTAGGGGTAGGGCCTCCAGTAAGCGATCATCTGGAAGTTCAGGCCGGTCACGGACCAGTAGTTGGCGATCTGGCAATCCAATGCGAGCATGTGGAAGAACTGTTCCACGTTCAGCAGGGCTTGGGCGATCGAATAATTGTATCGGCTGCCGAACCCGGGCCAGTTCCATTCCGTCCAGGCGACCTTGGCATGCGGAGCGTACTTGCGGATCGGCTCATAGAGATCGTAATCCAGCGTCTTTTTGCCCTCGATCATGGCGGCCAGGTGGGCCAGGTAAAGCTGATCATCCGGTGCTTTTTTGAGGTCATCGGCGGTAAAGAATTTGCAGGGAATCAGCCCCATACCCGGTGGATAATCCCCAACCGGCTCCTGGAGCGACCAGTAGTGCCAGGACAGATAATCGATATCCTTGCCTGCCTGTTTGAGCAATCCCTTGTTCCATTCATGCCGGTGGCCGGTGGCGATGATCTTGATATCCGGATCGGCGGCCTTCATGGCTCGGACAAACTTTTTGACCCATTGCCCGTAGCGCTCGCCGGTCATGGTCGGATAGCATCCTTCCTCGTTTCCAATTTCCCAATATTCTACTTTGTAGCCGTTCTTCTTGGCATCTCGCACCCAGTCCGCGGCATAGGTGACGGCCGGGTCGATGTATTTGAGGTCTTTGCCGTTCATTGACCAGCCCAAGGCCCCGGTCTTTTTATCCCAGAGCGTCATGACCGAAACCTGCAGGATCGGTTCGATATTGTATTTTTTGCACAGGTCCAGGAACGTCTTGTACTCATAATTGTTTTCCGGCATGCATCTGGTATGGTAATGTTGCCAGAAGTTCGCTGCTTTGTAGACTCGGATTGACTCTGCCACCGATTCCCAGCGATACGGGTGGCAATCGGCCCCGCCCGGAAACCGCAGGCAGGTCAATCCCATTTCTTTGAAAATCTCCCATGCCCGGGACGGCTTGCCGCCCTCGGGGGCCGTGAAGCCCTCCCACCACATCAAATTACTGCCGTACATCAGCGGCGAAATCTCTTTGGTGACGACATTGGGCGTCAGCGTAATCTTGGCGGTCACGCTTTCCTGCGGTATGGCGATGCCCATGTCCCACGGGGCATTCTGGAGATCCTGTTCCGTGGGCCGCGTCAGCCAGGATCGAAAACCCGTCGGGGCGATGTTCGGCGTCTTGGCCAGATCGACCATCCGGAAGAAGAACCCCCATCCGCCCGAGTAATTATCCACTTTGATCAAAATGCGATTCATACCCTGCTTGAGTGTGCAGGCGAATTGCTCCTGATCGGGATCCATCGTCCCGGAGGTATTACGTTCCTTGACTTTGACTCCGTTGATCCACAGGGCGTAGGCGTCGTCCGCGCCCAGGCGGATCAACACCTCCCGCTCGCTGCTCGATTCCAGCCGGCAAAAGGCATAGGCCAAAGCCTGGTTTTGAGTTCCGAAATTCACGCCACCGTCCTTCCGGGCGGTTATCGGCCGCCAGGCCAGTCCAGCCGTCTTGTCGCCAGGCTTGGGGTCGGCCTTTTCCGGGCCGCCGATTTGGGCCAAATGGTCTTTCGTCCATCGGTCCGCACCGGTGATCGGTTTGAGCATCAGCCACTGTTGAACAAATCCATCCGGAGTCAAAGGCTGAACTGTCGGCGCTGCCGCCCGGTTTTCTCCAATGACCAAAGCCGGGATCAACAGGGAAAAGGAAATGGAAAAAACTGCCAGGCGGGTCCTCATTTCTCGCTTGCTCCTCTTTTCACAAATTGAAATGCATACAGTTTACAGTCGCGCATGATGAAATGCAGTTTGATGGGTTTGCCGGCCAGCTCGCTGACGGTTTGTCTTTCATTCCAGCGAACGGGCATGCGGACCGAATTGCCGCAAATGGTCTTTGCCTCGGCCCGGGTGTATCCGGGAATCGGCCGGCCTTGCTCATCCAGCAATTCGACATACACCGCGCCCCCGGCACTGGTATCGACGTTCAATTCCAATTGGTCGCCATTGAAGCGAATTGCAGGCGTGACGATCTCTCCGCCGGCGAACTCCGCATCTGCGGAGATAAAACCGTCCAGCCGCATGACGGCCCGGCTGATACCCGTCCGCATTTGACCGTTGGCGGTGGGGTCAATGATCCCGTCGTGGTCGAAGTTCTGACCCAAAAAGTAGATCCACACCTCATCGCCCATGATGATCGGTTGGGGGAGGACCCAGATGCAGGACGAAGAAAAACTTCCCAACGGCCCGGGGCGCATAAAGGCGGATCGGTCCGGGCTGCGTTCAAAATGCCGTCCATCGCGGCTGGTCAGCAGGCGGATGTCGTAGGCGGTCGGCCCGGGCCGGCTCTTGCCCTCCCGCGGATACCAGTGCCAGAAGGCCTCGGCCAGCATGATATAAATGCCGTTCTCATCCGGGTATTTAAAGACGCACGCCCCGTAATAATCGATCGGGGGGCACAGCGTTGGGGTGGGATACGTCGCCAGGTCCGCCGCGTCGGCCTCAAGAACGACCGCCTCGTTATCCCACTTGACCAGATCGTCCGACTCCAGCCGTCGATGTACACGATAACTTTCTTCACTGTCGTTGCTCTGGGCGATCCACCGCCGGGTATAGAGGGCGTATTTGCCTCGGGCCGGGTCCCAGAGGACGATGTTTTGCGTGTCGCAGTTGCCGATGTCGACTGCGTGTGTCCTGGTCCAGTGAAAACCGTCCGGAGAACTTCGAAAAACCAGTTCCGGAAATTTTTCGTCGCCGCCCTGGGACCGGAACCGATGCTCCGGTGGAGCCTTCGGATCCATCCACACGCTGCATCCTTCCACATTCGGCATGACGATATTGTTCGACCGGGTCCCGCGAAACTCATGCAGGCCCAGGTTGGACTTCGTGAAATGGATCCCGTCTTCGGACTCCGCGTAGGCGATGTATTTATCCATCAGGACGAACCCCACCGGCTGCGGGCGCATCTCCAGGCAATCCACCAGATACCACATCCGGACTTTGTTGCCGTCCTTGACGACACTGCTGGCGCCCCAGACAAAATCCTGTCCCGGCTTTTCCCACGGCTGATCCGCCGTGATGAGCGATTCCCCCATCGTGTACGGCGGGTTCATGGTCAGCCGCACTCCACGGCTTGACTCGATCAGCAGATCGTCGATGAACAACTGCTTCCGGTTGGCAACATCAAGGACATCGCCGGGAAATGGGAACTGTTTTTTCACGGTCTTCTCCGATGTAGATTAGTGTGTCGTTAGCGTGCAATTCCGTACAGATATTCCCTCACCTTTTGCGGCCAGTACAGAGCGAATCCCGGTGCTTGCCACCACGGATACTCGAGGGAGAGAGTTTCATACGTCGCGACATGCCCGTCCAGGTGCAGCACGTTGCAGAGCCTTGGGTACTCGCCCTGCATGTGATTGGCCGGGATCCATACGGTGCCCTGAGCACAGTCCATGTCGAGCATCAGCGGCGTGTTTGAGTAGACGCCGGACGGGTCGGCATAGCGGGCAACGGGCACTATGAACCATCCGTTCGGCCAGTCATAGCAGTATGCATAAGTGGCCCCGAGCCCCTCACCGGGGAAATATTCCGTCTTCTCATTGCGGTCGTCGTTGACGCTCGGACAATAAAACACCTTCGGGTCCTTCACCAGGGAGAAAAACAACTTGCTGGCTGGGTCCGCCTGAAGATCAAACTGGTGAGGCATCGAGTAACCGGGGCGCGGGGGCCATTGCCTGGCCAGAAATTGTCCCGTTTCGGTGCGATACATCAGGTGCCCGAGCCCCAGTTGCTTCAGTTTGTTCATGCAGGCGACCTTTTTTGCCTCTTCCCTCGCCTGGGACAGGGCCGGCAAGAGCATCGCGATCAGCACGGCGATGATCGCCACGACGACCAAGAGCTCAATCAGCGTAAAACCAGCGAATTTATGACTTATGATTGAGGGTTTGCGATTGGAGAGCTTCGCCATATTCTGCGTTTTGCTGGGTTTCATATGCATCCGTTTCCTTCTTGAGTGATCAATCAGAAATCATAAATTCCATCTCGCCCTTGTTTTTGGTATACTTGATACCAAGGCGTGTGGAAGGTGTAACTGTTTTGACCGACGTGTTCACACCTTCCACACGTTCCTTTTCCAATTACTTCCTGCGCACGAAACAAAGACCCAAAACCAGCAATCCCAGCGTCGCCGGCTCGGGAACCACTGTGTAATCGATCTCCAACAACGGCATGTAGGTATGATTGCTCGCGCCGATGTGGACCGATTTGTTGCCCGTCATCTCATCGCTCACGCGAAGCATCAATCCTTCATTACTGCCGTCGAACCATCCTTGAACCGCCGCCGCAGGAATCGCCACAGGCGAATACGAATCGCCGTATCCAAACAGTGCCGCCGTGTACGCCGTTGCGTCGCTGTCACTCGATCCACCTGCTCCGCCCACCGGGAAACTCAACCACCCGTTGTCCGTCTTTCGGTAGTTCCAGGCCACCTGATCATAGACCCAGTCGCTCTGAACCATCGGATGTACTTCCACGCTGTTGATGCCCCATGTCATGACTGACGCATTGGGGCCGCTGACGATCATGTACAGCTTCAACACCGCCGAGTTGACCTGCACCGACTGGCCCGGCAGCAGTACGATGTCGCTTAAGTCCGTAAACCGCATCACGGCGCGTCCCGTCGGAACAGTCCCGAACCAGTTGCCGAGTTTCACGGCATCTCCGCCTTCGCCTCCGGAACCGGTCGGGGTGAAATGCCCGCGATGGTCATTCGGATTACTGGCGTCGAACCAGCCCATCTCGGATTGGTCCAGCGTGATCGTTGCGCTCATCGCCGGATGACTCCCGGCGAGCACGTACACGGCGGCCAGACCTATCACCACCGTCACCAACTTGGTCCTTCTCATCATAATTCTCCTTTCATGCGAAACCTCTCTCTATTCCGCGGAGCGAAGAGCCCGATGCTCCCCTGACCTCCGACGAATAACCGATCACGAACTTTCCCGAACAATCAGTTTCGTCGGAAGCAGAAGCTTCCGGCCCGGATCTTCCCTCTTCTCGATCATGTTGATCACCATGTTCACGCCCTGAACAACCATCTCTTCCCGGTTCTGCGTGATTGTCGTCAATGCCGGGTGAAAGAAACGGCCCATTTTCGTCCCGTCGAACCCGATCACTGACACGTCTTCCGGGACTCTCAGGCCGCGGTTGATCAGCCCTCGAATGAAGCCAATGGCCACGTAGTCCGAGTAGACGATGTACGCCGTTGATCGGTCCGTATCTTCCGCCGTCCGCATTCCGAACTCCTCGGCCTCTTCCAGATTGCTCAGTCTGGTCAGGTACGCCTCCCGTCCGTCCACATCACAGGATCGACATGCCTGCAAGAACGCCGGCCGTTTCGGGTCCCGAATGATATTTGTCTCCTTGGTATGACCGCGATACCCCAGAAACGTGATCCGCTGGTGGCCCTTGTCCTTTAGGTGTTTCACCGCCTCATCCATTCCCATTTGCCAGTCGGAATCGATCGAGGAAAGGCCTTCAATGCTCTCGGCATAGGTAACGATGGGAAACTTCTCCCGGATCATGCTGTCATACATGGGTGTCCCGACGACCAGTCCGGAACCCCATGCCAGGACGCCGTCTACTCCTCGGTTGACCATCGTTTCCAGGCAATCGAGATTATTCTCCATCGTCACCCACTGGGTAACGGTGAGCAGCAGATGATACCCCCGAGATTCCACCTCCTGCATAGTCCGGCTGGCCAGTTCGGAGAAATGCGGGGAGTGAATGTCTCCGCAGATCATTCCGATGGAAAAGGTTTTTCCCTTGGCGAGCGAACGTGCGGAGAATGATGGCCTGTAGTTGAGGAGTTTTGCAGCATCAAGGATCTTGTTCCGGGTTCTTTCAGAGATGCGAATGGTTGACCGGCTGTTGTTCAGTACCGTTGACACAGTCGACTGATGGACCCCAACCGTTTTTGCAATGTCCGCAATAGTGACTGCCATAGCTTTTGCTTCTCTAGAAATCTAGTACCATGATTGATCGACCGCTTGTGCACAACCGCTTGATCATTTCCTGAAAATACCAAACTTCCGGGTTTGTGTCAACGATTTTTCGGATTGGGAAGGGAAATGGGGTGTGCCAATATTGTCCGGCACCCCACTGGCGTCATCATCCGACTGGACTGGATGATCCAGAAGCGACTTACCGACCGACCGGTCGCCTGAGTTCAGAGACCAGTTGGTTCCTTCTGGATTCCCGCCAGAGTCTATCCTCGCGCAGGCGGGGACGGGAATGACGGAGGTATAGGTAGTTCGTGATGGTGCCGGAAAGATTTGTCACACACTCACGGTTGGCTCCTTGGGTGCGACAGAGTAATAGTCTGTATTGGATTGCTTAACGGCGGGATCTGGAAATCCGTTTTTGTCCGCCTGGGCGATGGTCCGGGAGTCCTGGCTCCGAAGCCTTGACGCGAGCACCTACGTCGGTTGGATCATGATCTCCGCCCAGAACAGCTCGCAGGAGTCTTTGCTGGTGCTGAAGACTTCCACGTAGTTGTAGCCGGCGTGCAATACGGTTGGGGGAATCCGGAATCCCTGGGCCTTTTGGACAACGGGGTGGATGGGTGCAGGCAGAGGTTGATCGCACGGGGAACATTTGTCCCCGTTGACGAAGACTTCAATGGGGGTAAAGTCCAGCGAACCGTTTTCGCCGAGGCCGAGGATGACTCGGGCGGTTCCGGAGGTTGGCTTTGGGCCGATATGAATGCGGAACCGGGCGTGCGAGTTCTCGTCGCACCTGGCCGGCAGAGCCAGTGCTTCCGGTTCGCCCGGGACTCGCGTGTCGCAGAAAGTGACCACGTGGCGCCGCGGTTCGGGCATAATGGTGGCCAGTTCGCCGGCGTTGTTTAATATTCGTGGATAGTCGGCGGGATTGTCGACGGTCGTGCCGTTGTCCATGTAGTTGAACAGATAAACTCGGTCAGCTCCGCGGTCGAGGAACGAGGCGGCGGCCCCGAAGACGGTCTCGGCGGAGTTGGACATGTTGTGGCCGTACTTCGGCCAGACCTTCGGCGAGGGTCGAAGATTGATTTCCAATCCAGCCGCCAGCATGACGGACGAATCGCCGATCATGTCCCTCCATATCTCGATGGGAATATCGAAATCGGCGGTGACCCAGAAGGGCGTGGCGACGATCAGGTCGACCAGTTTTTCCCGGGCCCAGGTAACGGCATCGAGGCCCATCCAGCGGGCGGTCCAGGGTTTGGCCGGGACACGGACGCCGATTTTGATTTCATGGCCGCGACGCTTGCCGTGTTCGATTGCAAGCTTGCGGACCTGTCGGTGGAAATCGATCAGGATGAGCCGGCCCTCTTCTTCAAATCCAGCCTTGATATGGTTGAAGAACCGCATCCAGTCGAGCTCCAATCCGTCGAAACCATAACGTTCGAACAGCTCGCGAATCAGGTTCATGAAATGATCGCGGACAGGCTTGTGCAGATAATCGAACGCGCGGTCGGTCCAACAGGTCAACTTGCGATTCTTGTCGGGCACTCGCCAATACTGGGGGTTGTTTTTCCAGAAATCGCTATGAGGCAGGTCGAACTTATCGACGTCGTGGACGTCGTTCATGCGGACCGAGAGCCATGCGGGTTTTTTATGATAGCGCACACGCTCGATCCAGTATTGGGGAATATCCAGGGACGGGAGCTTCTGCAAGACTTTGAAGGACGATTCCCGCCATTCCGCGGGTAGTGCGGCTAGTCTGGGCTGGTCGAGGCCCAGGTTCGGATCGAATCCGTCCCAGACCGTCTGCCAGACCTTGCTGGGGAAATTCGCACGAGCGGCATTGACGTTGAAGATCAGTTCCCGCATCTGCGGACTGATGTAGTGGTCCACGAGTTCATAAACGCCTTCCCGGGAGAGTTTTTCCACGGGATGGCAGCAGTAAAAGTGACTGTCGTCTTCGTTGAGCATTAATCCGGACATTTTTACCTCTTTTGAGTTACCTGTTAATGTATTGGTTTATTTTTTCCATTTCACCTTCAAACATCATGGCCGAGCGGTCCCGGATGCTGGTTTGAAGGTAAGTCTTTGAAAACAGCCGTTCGTGATCAGATTTTAGTCGCCGCATGTCGGCCAGAAGCTTTATACATTGTTTTTTCAGGCTTGCCCTGGGCTCAAGTGACTTTTCAACGGCCCGGACGAGGAAAAATTGATCGATCTTGTGAATGACGGTCCGTGCGGCGAGGATCAAGTGATCATAGATGTGTTTGTTGCGCCGAATCGACCGTTTGGACGCCAGCAGGAAGTCCAGCGTGGATTCAACGTCGGTTTTTATCGTTTCAAGCTCGGCGGCGATGTTCGGCAGGTCAGGCGAGGCGAGGAGATCGGCGATCCGCTTGTCGAAGAGCATGGCGTACGTGACGTCGATGGGATTGACGCCGCCCTTGGCGCACAGGTCGGCTCGCTGCTCGGAGTTGAAAGATAGGGGAATTTCCCTGGTCCCGATAGCGTGAAGGGCGGCAATTAATCGCGGATCATCACAGCCGAAGAATTCACGGATGAACTTACGGTCGAAGGTTTCCGGACGGATGTGATTGCCGGACCAGGAGAATTCGGCGGTCGCGACCAGAGGATACATCGTCAGTTCCTCCGGAGAGGCGATTTCCGACCAGGTGGTGGCGATGACCCCCTGGCCGGCATTTTTCGCGACGACCTGAATCATCGACAGAATGTTGCTCAATCGACGTGTGTAGTTGGGGCAGATGTAGCTGTATTCGCCCCCGCGAACGGCGGCGCAGCCGATGGTCGGATAACCGGCGTCCTGATAAAACTTGTGGAAGGGGAACGGACGCAGATAGTTAAAGTTCCCGGTCTCGCTGAAGTAGGGGGTATAATGCTTTAACCGTTCGGCGTCGAGCTCGGAAAGGTCGTGGCATCGGCCAGACTTCGTAAAATCCCCGCCCCACCATTTTCTGTTTTTCCAAAATGCTTCATCGCAGAAGTATCCTTCGTTTCGGAAAAAAACGAACGGGTTGTTGGCGTCGGCGGGAAAATAGTCCCAGTAGCAAATTGTCGCCTTGGGGTGGAGCTTTTTAATCTTCCCGGGCGACTTGCAGAACATATCGTCCCAGAGGACGGGGATTTTTCCCTTGCTGACGATAAAATCGCAGACGCGGTTGACATATTTTAGAAACAGGCCGATCTCGCCTTCCTTCTCGACGATTTTTCGGCATTTGGGGCAGTGGCCCAGGAAATAGGTTTCATCTGCGCCGATATGAAAATAGGGCGAGGAGTGGACGGCCATCATTTCCTCAGCCATCTCTTTGAAAACCTGAAAACTTCCCGGATGCTCGGGGCAAAACTGCGTGTGAATATCCGGGCCCTCGCGAAGGTGGGCGTACTCGGGATTTTTTAGAACATTTTCCGCGTGGCCGAAGCATTGGAGCACAGGGACCAGGTTGATATGCAGCGATTGAGCGAGAGCGTCGAGCTTTTTCAGTTGGTCTTTGGTATACGCATCAGGATGGCTGGCCAGGGGGTGCCTGTCGAATTTGAACTTATTCGTATAGCAGAACAATACGGTATTGAGTTTATAACGGGCGAACGTTCTGAGTTGAGCTTCGATGGACTCGATCGTCGGTGTCAAAAAGAAGGGTTCGATTTGAGCGCCTCGAACGCGCATCTGCGGAACATCCTCAATTCGGACGGCGGGGATACCATTTTTCTTCCCTACGGTTCGGATTATTTGGAAAAGGGTCTGACAGGCGTAAAACAGTCCTGCATCGTCTTTCGCCAGGAGAATAACGCGGTCGGTGTTACTATCAAGAATATAACCTTCCGGCTCGATAGTCGTTTGGTCGAGCGTACGGCAAAATGATTCCAGCTCGCAGGAACGATTGGACGGTTCGAAGATGACGACCTTGAATGGACCGAATCGCCGCAGTGTCGCGGTGGATATTTTCCGGATACCAAAACCAGACAATCCTTCTTTCAGCGTGTTTTCCAGCGACGGTGATTGAGGAGCAATACGGACACCGGTATTCGCGGTTAGAGTAAAAAAGCCCTCACGAAAAAAAACGTGTTTGGGTTCGGGGATAACGCAAAGAGTGGACATCATTTCTGCAAGTACCTTTCAGTTGTCTCTTAAAAAGCAATCTCAAGCCGGATCAATTTACACGGTTTGAGTTCATAGTTGGAAAGCGTCATTGTGGGAATCGGCCGGGTGGTATTTTTGAACGGATACTTCGACGGGTCATGGACGGCCGGATAGACATTGGCGGCCCAGGAATCGGCGACAACGGCGTATTCGGTAGCCGATTTAGCCGGCTTGCCTTTCAACGTCGTGGGAACCGCGACCTGGAGCGACTGGTCCGGCGAACGGTTGATCAGGATCACGTTCAATTTATTGTTACTCATGGTCGCATAGGCCGTGAGCAAGGGAATCTTCTTGTTTTTATAAGTATACGTCGGCACATCGGCCAGACGAACCGGCACGAACTGCTGATCTTTCAGTTGGCTCCAGAACTGGGTGGCCACGCCGGCCGGCTTGACGACAACCGGGTCGACCGGTTTACCCGCCTTGGCGTCCCATGCGATCGCCAGGTTGTAATACATCGAGTGGGAGACGGCGATATCGACATACCCGGTGGCGATGAGCTTTCCTAAAAAGTCCGCCGAACCCAGCAGCGAGATAAACGCGTCGGACGGCGAGTTGCCGTAGGTGACCTTGTCGTAGTTTTCCTTGCTCATCGTGCCCATGTTCTTAAACGTGTCCTTCAGCTCGGGCAAAAAGTGCCAGTTGATCATCCATTCGGTCTGAGCCAGTCGGACGGGAGATTTTTCCTCTTTGATCCACTGGATTTGCTCGTAGATCAGCCGTTCGCTTTCGTCGATATTGGCGAAGAGCGATTTTCCGTTTTCGATCGGGTCGGCGGAATCACCGTTGGTGTAGATGTGCGGCGCAAGATAGTCGAAGAACCCACGGGCCTGCGTTAGTAATGCCTTGGTCCAGCGTTTGGGGTTGACCTTATTCGTCGTCCGGGGTTTCCAATTCTTATCCTCCGGGAAATTCAGCCACACCGGCTGAAATTCCATTTCATGCGTCGAACCACAGGCGATGATCTTGATCGATGGGTCCACTTTCCGCATGGCTTTGGCGTATTCCCGCACGTGAACCGGATATTCCCGTTCCTTCATCCAGATCCAGGTCTCGTTCCCGATCTCCCAATATTTAACCCCCGCTTTATTTTTAATGTTTGCATGTTCCACCCACTTGGCTGCATAAGCGGCGCCCTTGCGAATGCTTTCAACGCTCGTCGGATTGATCCGATTGCGTTCGTTGTGCGTCCCGGCCAGGGTCGTATTGACCGTGATGATGGGCGTATATTTCATGGCCTTGCAGAACTCGATGAATTGGTCCGGCGTCATTTTTGTCCGCTTCTTCTCGAAATCCGACGGCCAATACCCATTTTCAATGTCATCCCACGCGAACCAGTCGGACGGACAGCCGCACGGATACCGAAACGCCGTGAATCCCAGCTTGCGATATCCTTCCAGTTGACTGTTAAAGAGGTAGGGCATTGTAAAAACTTCTTCCTGCGTCCCCAAAACCAACGCGGGAAAGGCAAAGGCTTTGGATTCCTCGATTGTGATCGTGATCGGCTTGGCGGGGTCGCCAGCCAGGCTGATACTGCACATAAAAACAGTAAGGACCAGAGTCCGTTTGAAGGTGTTCATTTATTCATCCTTCTTGAGTTATTTTTGAGGGGAATGATCCAGTTGCCAGGTCAGATGTTGATACACCCGTTGACTGGCCAATTCAGGCTGCTGATCTTCAATGGCCTTTAAAATGTCCCGGTGTTCCCTGGCCAATCGCTCCGGCTCGCCGGTAACAACGTTGTTGGGAAACTTTTCCCGGCTTTGATGCAATTGAGCATGAATGAGTTTCCCAAAGATCATGAACACCGGATTATGCGTGGCTTGGAGGATGCCCGTGTGAAACGCCTCCTCCGCCTCTTCGTCGGGTTTGTTTTGCTGCTGGAGTTCCTGTATCCGTTCCAACGCATCGAGCATGATCAGGATGTCCCTCGCTTTTCGTTCCCGGGCAGCTTGGGCGGCGGCGGCACTTTCGATCCCGGCGCGGGCTTTGACCAGATCGGCGTAAGTGTATCCCATGTTTTCCAGATTCCATTCCAAAGGATCGGATAATGATTTCAGGGTTGGCTCGGTCACCATCGTTCCGGCCTTGCGGTTTCGTTTGATCATTCCATGCTGTTCTAAAATGCCCAATCCTTCCCGAAGCCGGCGAATACCGATTCCAAGCTTTTGACTCAGATGGTCGTGGGTAGGTAACTTATCACCGGGTTTAAGCGATTGATCCACGATAAACCGGCGGATTTTCCCGGCCACGTGGGAGGCACTCTGAGGATAAGTATCACATAATCCATTTATCATGACATGAAATATACCAAACTGACGCATCCATGTCAATAGAGAGTCGGTAACGGTCCGGGCCGTCTATTTTCCTTTGACAAACCGCCCACGGGCCGGTAATTTCGGTCAAAAAGGAACTGTCATGACAGTGTGCGAAACATGGATCGCGGATTTTCGTCCTCTGGCTGAGCGTCACCCGAATTTACCCGTCAAAGTAATTCCTTACTCGCTGGATTCCCGGAAAGGCTTTATGCTTCGATGGAATTCGTCGGACGCGCCTGCGTTGCGGATGGCGAGTCCGGTTAGGGGATGGCACGAAATCCATATCGGGTTCTGGGGCATGTCGGGGTGTCGAATCCGTCTGGCGGGCGATCCCTGGTTCGACTGGGTGGAAAGTACCGCCCGGTGGGATTGGGGCCAGGCGGGGGGCGAAGAGGCGTTGTGGAAGATCGCCGATCTGACCGGTGCTTCCTTTGAATTTCTGCCCACCCCGTTTGTCCGGCAGTGGAGCTTAAAGCAATCGCAGATCGCTTATCTTCGACTCGTGCCGATTTCCGAGTCCGAGGCAAGGGTAAGAACTTCACGTCGGCGTCCGACCCGGACCGCAGGCGCGGTGATCGACGGGCATGAGGCCCTGGGGGCGTTCTGTCCGCAATCGCCCGATGAAGTGCGCAGCATGATCGCGCCGTTCATCGACAGCGACTTTAGGCGTATTCACTGGTGCTGCACGCTGACGACGATGCGCATGATGTATCTGACGCAGGTGGGTTACTATCTTGGCCAGGATCAGCCGATTGAAAAACTCCACACGGAGCACAATCGCCGAGGCGCTTTGTGTCTTCAGAAGGCCAGGCAGGATGGCTACGATCCTCTCGATGTAATGATCGATTTCGCCGCTCGAAATGATTTGGAACTGTGGGCGTCGTTTCGTATTCAGCAGGATTATCCAAGTGATTATTCTGGTGGAGTTGGCTATGACTTCAACTCGCCTTTCGTCGACGCTCATCCGGAATGGCGGCACGTGGATCGCCAGGGCAATGTCTGCAGCCACCTTTTCAGTCATTTCCATGCGGGGTGGGAACAGTACAAGCTGGATCTGCTGGCAGAGATCGCGCGCAAAGGTCCGGCAGGAATTCACCTGAACCTGGCCTGTGAATTCAATTTCATCTGGGACTTCGCCCCGCATGCCGTCGCGGAATTCAAACGTAAGTACGGGATCGATCCCTGCGCCGAGGAGACTCCGCCGCCCGAGTGGTATCAGTTCCGGTGCGACCATCTGACGGAGTTCATGCGCCGGCTGCGGGTTCAGACGAACCAGATTGCCTCGGAGTCAGGCAAACGCATCCCCATTGCCGTTCAGGTTTCCGGCGATTGGTCCGTCCTGACCGGCAAGCCATTCGGCGCGCGCACGGCGTCGGCGAATTTCATGTACGGATTGGATATCGCCCGGTGGGCACGGGAAGGGTTGGTGGATATTATTGCCCCGTCCTTCCGACGCGACTATCGCCCCATGTTCCTGGATCACATTTACGAGGAATTGGGCGAGGCTAGGAAACGGATCGAGCTTGCGCCTTCGATCGGTCAGTTCCATGAGGCGGTACTTCCTCGCGATTACGATTGGTCGGTCTACTTCACCGATGTCGGCAAGGGCAGATCAGATCTGCTGCCGTTTGTGGAAATTGACCCGTGGCGAATGCTCCGCCAGGCCCATGACCTGTATCAGCAGGGGGCCGATTCGGTGGATGTCTGGGAGATGGGTGAAGCGTTTGTTCCTCGCGCCCGGTGGAACATTCTGAAGCACATTGGCGATCGTGATCTTCTGGCCCGGGAGTTCGGAACGAGGATCAACGGGTTGACGGGCAAAATTTCGCATCCGCTGACGTTTTCGGCGCAATGAGTTTTCAAATGAAGCTGACTTCGACGACTTGAGAGACCTGCCGGCCGTCAGCCAAACGGGCGCACAGAGAACTTATGCCCGGACTTCTGGAATACACGCGGAACATCCGTGTACCGAGATATTCCCTTCCGAAGCGATCCTTCAACCCGCGATTGGCCCCGCCGATTCGCAGAGTGGCGCCGTTGTTGATGGTCGTCACCGGAGCGGACATCGTATTGATGCTCAGCGTCCCCTTTCCCCGTTCGAAATCCATATGGTGCTCGAAGCGATCGGCGATGGCGGTATAGGACGTCTCTGGGATGATCACATCCTCGGTTGGTCGAGTGGATTCGAGTGATACCCTGCATCCTTCCGCCGGCTGACCGTCGGTATCGACCAGCGAGACCAGAACGAGGGCGAAAGCGTTGCGGTTGGCGGGAACAGTTGTTCGGCAATTCCACTCGCTGTCGGCATCAAGCACAAGCACTTGGCTTTGCTCTTCGCTAACGGTCACGTCGCGCTCCATATACCGCCATGTGATGGTCAAATCTCGCCGAGCCGTGTCGGCGGAGTCGTCCCGGTAATGAAGGCGATTGGTTCCCGCCTCGAGGTGTGGCAGGCTTCGTGGGTTGCACAAAAACACGCTGTCGATCTGAAGCCGGCGCGGAATTGCATCTGGCGGCATCCCAATTTCGATCCGGTAACTGAAATGAACCCGTCCGTGGAAGTACGGCGCAAGATCGATCATCAGCGGCCCGGATTTCTGAGTGTACGGTACGACTTCAAGGTTTCCCATGTCACCGCAACCGATGGACACCTGAGGAAAATGAATGCCATCCGTTTCCAGAAGCAACCGGGCTCCAACTAAGCCATAGGGGAAGTTCACCTCGTACTGAAATCGGCCGTTTTGGATAGCGGTGCGGATCGCGGCACTCTCCATGTCCGGCGCATACCGTAACACGCCGTTTCCGAAGACGTGCGGACGTTCGTACTGCGGCGCAGGATATAGGCCGTCATTGGATCCGTACATGTGGCAGGG
>CAZLZE010000046.1:0-35417 GCA_964563935.1 uncultured Phycisphaerae bacterium
ATGCTGGAGTTGTGGGAAATGAAACCACAAGCGGCTCGCCATGCGCTTGAGGCGATTGTCATGCTCGAAAAGGCCCATGCGGCTGGAACGCCTTTCCCGCTGGTTATCGCCGATGCAAACATGCGCGAAGTGGACGGATTTGGCTTGGCCAAGGAGATTCGACAGTCGCCCAATCTGTCTGGGACGAAAATGGTCCTTCTGACCTCCGCTGCGATGCGGGGTGACGGTCAGCGCTGTCGGGAACTGGGGATTCCGGCCTATTTGCCGAAGCCGGTGGATCAATCCGATCTGCTGCACGTCGTAATGGCGGTTATGGGCGGATACGGTTCGGACGATTCAGAGGCCTGCCTGATCACTCGCCACTGGCTGAAGGAACACCAGGTCCGGCTTCGGGTACTTCTTGTGGAAGATAACTCCATGAACCGAAAGTTTGTTGTTCGCCTGCTCGAAAAATGGGGTCACGAGGTGATTGTCGCCGGAAGGGATCCGAAGTCGATACAAGACGGGGCAGCGCATCCGATTGATCTGGCACTGATAGATGTCTCGGGACCTGAAACGGACATCGGCGAGGTCGTCGGAATTATCCATACTCAGAAGAATGCGACCGGCAGGGCGGTCAGAATCGTTGCGATGACTGCAAATATGTCGGAGGAAACGCAGAGATGCTGCCGGGACGCCGGCATCGAGGATTGCCTGCGAAAACCTCTCCGGATTGATGAACTTTATAACGTAATCAAAAAGGTCGTTGTCGCGGTCGGGGCTGCCGCCTCATGATGGCGACTTTCGGACACGAAATGGTGTCCCAGGCTATGATACTGCTTCTGTATATCCACCCCTCATGATTATCAGACCGAAGATCCCGCTTTGCGACCGATTTGCCTCGAATGTTATAGTTAAGTTGGAAGACCAGTTTTCCCAGGTTCACAGTCATGTAAAGACAGGCAATTTGGGGTGGTCCTCCACCGGGACCTGGTAGCGGCGTGGAGATGACGTATGAACGCGACTGTATCGGACATGTATCCATTATCTCTTGCGTTGGATGATGGACGACTCGATGAAGCATTAGCGGATCTGAACTCGAAGCTGACGGCGTGGTCCGGCGCCATCAGCCACGCCCAGTCCCTTCTTATCGAACGGCTCCGACACGAACCGATAACCTCGGTTCACCCTCCCATTCACGCGAGCTGTTCGTCGGTCCAGGTCGCCGAGGAGCCCACCTTCCAGGAGACGGAGGATTCCACTCCCGAATTGCCGCACGATGACACGACGAGTCCGGCGGCGCCGATCGCGGAGAATCCCGCGTTGGTTTCCACCTCTCCGGAAGACGAGGCTCTTCTGGCCACCCTGGATCCCGACACCGTTCTGAAAGTGCAAGTACTCCGGCGGCTTAGTAACTACAGGAAAAGCGTGCGGGAACTACTTGAGAAACATCATATATCTCAACCGGCATCGGATCCGGGGCAGGCGAAGAAGAAATCTTTCTGGAGGAGGTAATCTAGATGAGTCAGACGATGGAAGAATCCATCGAAACGATGGACGTTGTCGATATTGCGCATATTGAGGACATGGGCAGGGAGGTTTTGACCGCGGTGCAAACGCTTCGTGAATTGCTCGAGGCTCGTTCCGCGGCCGTCGAAGCCTGCCGTCAGGCTCTCGAAGAGCAGAGCGCCCAACTCCTCCGCGATCAGGAAAAGTTTGCGTGCGATCAAAAGGAGCTCTCCGAGCAATTGGAGGCCAAGCGGGTCGACCTGGATAACCGTGAGGCCCTTCTCAAGGACCTGGACGGACGCGAAAAGGAACTCCTGGATCAACAGAGCAAACTGGCGGAGCGGGAAGAGCGCCTGGCCCGGGACGAAAGTAATCTAAAGGCCCAGATGGACTCGCTGAAGGAAGAGCGGGCGAGACTGGCGCGCGAGCAGCAGACACTCGATTCGCGTCAGCAGGAAGTTCTCAAGGAAGAAGAGGAAATCCGTCGCCGTGAGAAGGATCTGTCCGCCATGGCAACGGCTCTGGAAGTCCGGCGTGAGGAAGTCGAGAACCGCGAGAATCAGCTTAACCTTCGCAAGAAGGAGTGGGAGACTCGTATGAAGTCGCTCGACGCGACGCGGACCAGCCTGTCCGGGCTTCAGAGCGAATTGCAGGAGGAGTTGAACAAGGTTGCCGATGAAAAGGCGGACGTCCTCCCGCACAGCAACTGGGCCAAGAATCCGCAGGCGAAGAACTCGCTCGAACGATTCCAGAAGCTCTGTCGCGACGCCAAACGCCGGGCCATCGGCGCGGAGGGTAAATAGACATGGTGCTCAGCCTTTTCTCGCGTAAACCCAAAGTGCTGGAGCAGGAGCGCGCCGTCCGTCCCTCGGTGGGGCGGATGGGGAAGGATTACGTCCCTGCCGACGTGATGACGCTCGACGAAGATCCGCTCAAGCAGTATCTTCAGCTCGAACGTTACCCGCTCATGGTGGAGACGCGTACGCAGTGGAGCGACCATCCGGAAGCGCCCACGATCTACAAATCCGCGCTCCGCAAACTTGACGAGCAGTACGCCCTTGTTCCGGAAGGGTACGCGTCGTTGCCGCAGACCGTGATCGACTATCCCGGGTGCCCGGAACTGGACATCGAGACCGATCCGTTCTTTCTGGCCCGCTGCGCTGTGACCAATGCGCAGTTCCAGAAGTTTGTGGACTACGGCGGATATGACAATCTCGATCTCTGGCCGAAGGATATCTGGCCGCACTTGATCGACTTCAAGGACCTGACCGGACATCCCGGTCCTCGATTCTGGGAGCACGGACGGCACGACAAACGCCTGGCCGATCATCCGGTGGTGGGCGTCTGCTATTACGAAGCCGCCGCCTACGCCCACTGGGCCGGCGCACGCTTGCCGAGCGAGGCGGAATGGCAGATGGCCGCGAGTTGGCGTATTCGCAGCTCGGCCCAGGTGCTTCGCCGATATCCCTGGGGCGACGCCCTGGACACCTCGCGATGCAATATTTGGGCGTCAAACATCGGCAGAACCGTCCCGGTGCATGAATACCCCACCGGGGCTGCGCCCAATGGCGTTCTCCAACTGGTCGGCAACGTTTGGGAATGGACGACCGACGACTTTGCCGTCACCGACAAGGACGGCCGGTCGGTCTTTGGGGACATGCTCATGAAATGTATCCGCGGCGGCGCGTTTGATACCTATTTCCCGTCGCAGGCCACGAGCTTCTTCCGAACGGGGCTCAACGTTCTGTTTCGCGTTCATAATGTCGGATTCCGGTGCGCTCTGGACGAGAATCACCATCCGGATAGTCAGGGATAGGCATTTGCGCCGCGTATGATGTTGTCGTTTTGGAAGGAGTCTTACCGTGTCGAGATACGCCAATACCATTATTGGAACCCAGTGCCTGATCTGCGGAGCGGATAACCCGACCGACGCCGTTGGGTGTCGAGAGTGTTTTGCGCCCATGGCCCTTGTCCACGATTCCGAAGCCGTGGGACGCGAGCCTCAGATCGTGAGTATCGTGGGCGAAAGCAACGTCGGAAAAACCGTCTACCTCGGTTTTCTTCTCGATATGCTCTCGCAGCGAGCCGGCGATTTTGAAGCCATTCCCAAGGGGCCGTATTCGATCGACATTCAGCAGACGGTGGTAACGCACATGGCCAACCGCGTGTTTCCGCCCAAAACGCCGATGGAAGCCAACCAGTGGTACTGGGCCTACTATCAGGTGGCCCGGCGAAACAAGCGGGCGAATTGGGTCGATCTGATCATGCCGGATATGGCCGGTGAATCCCTTGCTGCGGAGGTCGCCACGCCCGAGACGTTCCAGGTTATCCGGAACCTCGTCATCAAATCGGCGGGCACGCTGCTTCTGGTCGATTCCGCTCTGGCCGCCAACGGGTCCGCTCGGCCGGATTTCTTCGCCCTCAAGATGATCAGCTACATAGAGTCGGCCTTGGGACTGACGCGCGATCGGCGCATCAAGACCCCGACGGCAATCGTCCTGGCCAAATCGGACTATTGCCCCGAATGTTTCGACAATCCCCGTCAGTTCGTCAAGGCCAACCTCAATCGTCTGTGGAATATGTGCGAAAGCCGGTTCGAGAACGTCGAGTTCTTCGCCTGCAGTGCCGTGGGTTCGCTCGGATATGCCACGGCGGAGGGCGATGAATATGTCGTTCCGATTCCCTTGCACACCGCCCTCCAGGGCATTTTGGAGCCATTCGAATGGATCATCAACCAACTGTAAAAGTGTCGGTCGACCAGGCGATTTTCACCTCCATTCGTTCACCCATGGGCGAGGGCTATCGGTTGATCGCCCATAGCCCGGGCGTGTCCAACGAGGAGCGGATGGAGATCACCCGGAATTGCCCGTCCCACGGCGGATTGTGCGGGGAGTCTGCTGCTGACCTGGGCATGATGAGCTATCGTCTGGCGAGCGAACGCTACTGCATCGCCTATTCCTGTAACGCCGGTCCCGAACACACGGGTCGGGGCGGTCAGCGAATTTATACGCACCTCGTGTTGCTGGATCGAACAGCGTTTCGTCTGTTTCGCTGCGACCCGGTTCGCATCCATGCCGCGATCGGCAAAGCCATCGGCGGAGCCCCAATGCTCAATCCTCCAAACCGACTCAATACCTTGGAACTGAGGGTCGAGGAACCCGTTCTCACGCCGCCTTTTCAGATGGATCATGTCTGCCACATCATCTCGTCCGTTCTCTCCCGCCGGCGGATGGTTGTGGCCGGACTGCCAAAGCCCCTGGAAGCCTTTCAATGGCTGTTGATGGCCGTTCCGATCTCCATTCGGGAGTCCTTATCCGTCAGTATCGGTATGAAATTCTCCATCGTCCGCCATACGCAGCTTGCCTTTGTCGACCGCGACCCCGGGGATATCCGGCGAACCATCCGCGGGCATGACATCGAGTTGTTCGACATGGAAACCCCCGTACCGAAGGTATCCTGGCCCCTCAATGGCTGGATGGATGTGGTTCGACGACGGTGGCGCGAGGGCAGGTTCTCTGAAATCAGTCAGCTCAGCGATCGCTTATTCATGAACGCGAAGGGGACCGATCTGGACCGTATTGCGTGCATCTGCAACGATATGGACCAGATCAAAGACTCCGACGCGGCGCAACTCGAGCAGATCATCATCAAGTACGACGCATTCAGCCCCTCAAATGAAGCGGAAAGTCTGCTCGTCAGGGACCTCAACTCGGCTGCCCGCACCCGAGCGTTCTTTCTGCAGAAGGCCGAGGAACCGATTCGGAACGACGCCGACTCCCTCGACACGTAATCGGCTCATTTTCCGCTGCCGCCCAGGCGTCACTTGCGAGTCTTGGATGCGGCCTTACCGTTCTTTCCGTTGCAGTTCTTCCGATGCTTGTCGAACAGAACCTGCTGGAGCAGTTTGTCGACGTTGGGAACGAACGTGAACTTCAGCGAGTTTCGCACGTCCTTCGGCACCTCGGCCAGGTCTTTCTTGTTTCGCAGAGGGAGGAAGACCTCCTTGATGCCGGCTCGCTTGGCCGCCAGCACCTTCTCCTTCACTCCGCCAATCGGCAGAACCAGGCCGCGGAGCGTGATCTCGCCCGTCATCGCCACGTCGGGACGCACGCACGCCCCAAGTTCCAGCGACACCAGCGACGTGAAGATGGCCACGCCCGCCGAGGGACCGTCCTTGGGAACCGCGCCCTCCGGAACATGGATGTGAAAGTCCTTTTCGAGCAGCTTCGAACCATCGATCTTCAATTTGGCCGCCCGGCTGCGGAGCAGTGAGAATGCCGCCTGCGCCGACTCCTTCATCACGTCGCCGATCTGCCCCGTCAGGATCAGGTTGCCCTTGCCCTGCATGGACGTCGCTTCGATGAAGATGATGTCGCCTCCGTAGGGGGTATACGCCAGTCCGGTGGCCACGCCGGGCATGCTCGTGCGTTGCGCAAGCTCGGGCTCGATCTTGATCGGACCAAGATAGCTCGGGATGCTCTTGGGCCGAACGCGAACCGGACCCTTGCTCCCAGTCGCCACCTTCGACGCGATCGCGCGGCAGACGTTTCCAATCTCACGCTCGAGGTTTCGCACGCCCGCTTCACGCGTGTACGACTCGATGATCATCGTCAGCGCCTCATCGCTGAACGTCACCAGTTCCGGGGTCAGCCCATTTTCCGCCAGCTGCTTCGGCACGAGGTACTTTTTGGCGATCTGGAGCTTTTCCGCCAGGGTGTAACCCGGAAGCTCGATCACTTCCATGCGGTCGCGAAGCGCGGGCGGAACCGGGGCCATAACGTTGGCCGTCGCGATAAACATGACGCTCGACAAATCGAACGGAACGTCGAGGTAATGATCGGTAAACGAGTTGTTCTGTTCAGGGTCCAGCACTTCCAGAAGCGCCGATGCCGGGTCGCCGCGGAAGTCCTGACCGATCTTATCCACTTCATCCAGCATGAAGATCGGATTTTTCACGCCGACCTTCCGCACTTCCTGCATGATTCGTCCGGGAAGGGCACCGATGTAGGTTCGACGATGTCCTCGAATCTCCGCCTCGTCGCGAATTCCGCCCAGGGAAATGCGAACGAATTTCCGGCCCATGGACCGCGCAATGCTCTTTCCGAGCGATGTTTTGCCCACTCCCGGCGGGCCTACGAAGCATAGGATCGGACCCCGACCTTCCGGCTTGAGTTTGCGCACCGCGAGGAACTCAATAATGCGTTTCTTTACCTTCTCAAGGTCGTAGTGGTCCGCATCGAGAATCTTCTTGGCCTTCTTGATGTCCAGGCTGTCGGCTGTCGTCTTCGCCCAGGGAAGCACCGCTAACCACTCCACGTAATCCCGGGCCACCGAGTATTCGGGTGAGGCAATCGGAATCTTCGACATGCGGTCCAGTTCCCGCAATGCCTCTTTCTCCACGTCCTCGGGCATCTTGGCTTCCGCGATGCGTTTTCGCAGGTCCTCCAATTCGCCCGTCCGCTGATCGCCCTCGCCCAATTCCTTCTGGATTGCCTTGAGCTGCTCCTGCAGGTAGTACTGACGCTGCGTCTTGTTGATCGATTCCTTCACCTGGTCCTGCAGTTTGCTCGACAGTTCCAGAACGTCAAGCTGGTTAGCCAGGGACGTGCTGACCTTTTCCATACGCTCCTTTACGGGCAGCGTCTCGAGAATCTCCTGCTTCTGCTCGACCGGAATGTTCAGATTGGCGGCCAGGAAGTCCGCGAGCGCCCCCGGATGCGTGATATTGTTCAGAATGACCGACGCTTCCTCCGGCACGTTCGGGCTCAGCTCGATCACCCGGTTGGCCATGTTCCGCATGTTGTGCGTCACAGCCTCAAGCTCGGTCGTCGTTCGCTCGTCCGTCGAGTCGTTATGAATCTCGATCCGGGCCATCAAAAATGGCTCGGTCTGGATCAACTGCGTAATCTTGAACCGCAAAAGGCCGTGCACGACGATCGTCTGGTCGCCGTCGGACATCTTCAGGAGCTTCAGAATATAGCCCACCGTACCCCATGTGTAGAGGTCCCCGCTCTTGGGGTTCTCCGTCTGCGGATCACGCTGTGTGATCACACCGATGAGTTTGTTGCTCGCCAGTGCGCGGTCCACCGCCTTCTTGGACGTCTCCCTGCCGATATTCAACGGCATGACCGTCCCCGGAAACGCCACCGCATTGCGAATGGGAAGCAGGGGGATCACGTTCGGGATCGCCACCTGCTGCTGTGCCGGTCCGTGCGTCGTAACGGTCGTGAGAATCTCCTGACCGTCTTTCCTGTCGTCAAGGATGTTCGATCTGGTATCCTGGTTATTTGTCTCTTCGGTGCTCATGGCTATTGTCTTGTTAACCTTCCGTTTATCATGTTTCATTATTTCCCCCGATTCCTGTAATCAACTCCCGTACAGACTACTGAACCCTCCTTACTCTTCCCGACGCTTCGGCAATTCAATCCACAGCAATCCGTGGTTGTACTTGGCTTCGATCCGGTCCACGTCCACATTTTCCGGGATTGCCACCGTCCGGTAAAACGGACCGTGGTCGATCTCCATCACGTGGATCCGGGGAGACGACGCGTGCGGAGGAACGGGCGTCAGACGCTCGCCCATGATGTGCAGCGTGCCGTCCTTCACGTGCAGATCCACCTGCTTCGGGTCGATACCCGAAAGGTCCACGCACACCATGAATGCCTTGTCCATCTCGTACAAATTGATCGACGGCTGCCAGCGGTCGCACGGTTTGAACCGGAAAAACGACTTCTGCATGAAATTGTCCATGATCCGATTGACACGCAGCGCCAAGTCGTTCAGGTCCGAACTACTTCCCTGCAGCCTGATCATCGTCATTTCTCCTTTAATCTTCATACCGTTTCAAACGTCGCTCCAGGTCCTTGATCTTCCGTTTCTGCTCCGCTTTATCCGCCTCCAGCTTCTGGTTTCTCCGTTCCAGCGACTGGATATAAGCATATGCACTGTTCAAATCCGACTGACATTCACTCAGGGTCGTCGGCTTGGGAACGCGGCGGCTGTCAACCCTCGGGGCGCTCGACCCGGAGTATACCCGGATCGGCTCCTCCGGAACGGTTACATTGACACATCCAGCCAGAACAACCACCGCTATGCCCGCCAACCCCAGAATGAATTTTCCCATTTTCGACTCCTTTCGGTTTGCTCCTGCGGATTTGCCCATATATTATATCGTACTCGATTTCATATGACAATTGTTTGAGACCACTTTATGTCGATTGCAGACAAACCGACCATCATTTTCGTCGTCGGATGCACAGCCAGCGGAAAAGGCACCGTCGGACGCATCCTCGCCGAGAAACGCCAGGCCGAGGTTCTGTCCGTCGACTCCATGAAGGTCTACCGGTACATGGATATCGGCACGGCCAAGCCGGACGCGGAAATCCGGGCGAAAATCCCGCACCATCTGATCGACGTGGTGGACCCGTCGGAGGCGTTTTCCGCCGGGCGATTCGTCGAATTCGCCGAAAAGGCCATCCGCGAGGTCCAAGAACGCGGCCGAATCACCATGGCCATCGGCGGAACCGTCCTCTACCTCAAAACGCTTACCGAAGGCCTCTTCGAAGGTCCCAGCGCCGACCCCGCCCTCCGGGAATCGCTCCAGAAGAAGGCGGAAGAACTCGGCCCCGATCGATTCCACGCGGAATTGGCCCGGGTGGACCCGGAAACCGCCTCCAGACTCCATCGCAACGACACCAAACGCATCGTCCGTGCCCTGGAGGTCTACCATCTGACCGGCAAGCCCATCAGTTCGATGCAAAAGCAGTTCGGACAGCTTCGCGACGATTACAACATGGTTTTCGTCGGCTTGCGACATGAAAAAGACGTCCTGAACCTGCGGATCAACGAACGTATCCGCCGAATGGTCAAAAAGGGACTCGTGGACGAGGTCCGCACCCTCTATCATCGCAGCCCGCCCCTGAGCCCCCAAGCCCGCGATGCCGTCGGGTACGCCGAAATCATCGAGCATTTCGAAGGCGCCTGGGACCTCCCCGTAGCCATCGAAAAGATCAAAATCAACACCCGCCGCCTGGCCAAGATGCAGCGCACCTGGTTCCGACGAATGCCCCACATCAAATGGTTCGACGTCCCGCCCCCCGGCGACCCGGAAAAACTCCTGCCCCAGATCGAAGAATACATCAGCTCCCAAGGCGTGTAGGACAGTCGCCCTCGACTGTCTTCTTTCTCTCCGCCACGTTTAGGGCACTTCGCGCACCGTCAGTTCATAGGGTCCGAATGACGATCCGTAGTCCGGAGAGGCAACCTGCACGAAATACGTCCCATCAGCCGGAGCCGTCCACGTGATCGGCTTCTCGGAACTGGTCACCGTCGTCGAAGATGTGCAGCTGTACGGGGCGGTGGTCACAAGAACCGTCCTGCCGTTGGTTCCCAGCAGGTCAACCTGGAGGGCCAGCGGGGGTCTCAGTTCGACTACATACGTCTTGCCACCCACGTCGCTATTTTTCCCGCCGAAAATCCATCGCAAAAACCGGACTGGCGCGGTACAATACGTTTCACACGTGAACGAGGTGTTTCACGGTTGAAACACGGTGGTTTCAACGGGGAGAAAGTTCCTGCCCCTGGCACGGATTGCCAACTCTTTTATCTGAAGCAAGTTATGTGCTTTTGGTCCGCTTAGGGAGACTTCGGCACGCCTCTTGCCAATTAGGAGTGCAGAGCTGAGGATTAAAAAACGCAGGCCAAAGGAGCCAGAGAGAAATGGAAAAAAGAGAAGACAGCGTGCAAAGCAAGATCACCGAACTCATCGCCCAGATTCAGGGGATGCCCGAACCCACCCGCAAGCGCCTCATGGAACTCGCCCAGGAGACGCAGGTCCGCCACGAGCAGATCAAAGCGACCTTCTCGCAACTGCAGGAAGGTATCGACTATCTGCGTCTGCACGTGAAATACCTGCTGTTCGATCTTGAGGCCACACGCCGCGAGAACGCGGAACTCAAGAAGTTGCTCAAGAGCAGAGGCAACTAACCGCTCTTTGCCGGTTTCACATCCATACGGTTTACTTTATGTCTAATGGCGAACCAACTCAATGCCCGGAACGCGGTACGCGCGTCGCTCTCTTCACTCATCGTCATTAGACATTCTTTTTTGGGGATCAGGCGCTCCTGGACTTATCGTCCAGGGGCGAGAACGTCGCGGGAAGGATTTCCAGCCGGACGCGATTGATCTTTCGCTCCGTCGCGTCGAGGATGGTGAATCGGAGGTTCTGGAACTGGAACGATTCGCCCGTCGCGGGGATTCGCCCGAGACTTGCGAACAGGAACCCAGCCACCGTCTCGTAATCCTCGTTTTCGGGGACTTCGAGTTTATACTCCTCGTTGAGTTCGTCGATCCGCATGCGCCCGTCGGCTTCGAGGGTCTTGGAGTCGAGCTGCCGGATGCGGGGCGGTTCCGCCAGTTCGTACTCGTCGGCGATCTGCCCGACGATCTGCTCGATGGCGTCCTCGAAGGTCACCATCCCCACCGTTCCGCCGTATTCGTCGAGAATGATGGCCACGTGGAGCTGCTTGGTGCGGAACTCTCTGAAAATCTCACGCAGGCTCTTGGTTTCCGGTACGAAATAGCACTGCCGCATCACCTGGCGGAGACTGAACGCCTCGGGCTTCTCGCCGATATAGCGGAGCAGGTCCTTGACGTAGAGCATTCCGACGATGTTATCGAGATTCTCGTCGTAGACGGGCATCCGGCTGTGGCCCTCAGCCAGGATGATCTGCTTGACTTGATCGAGGGTGGAATTAACCTCAATGGCCACGATATCCGTCCGCGGCGTCATGATCTGTCCGACGGTGGTGGTCCGAAGCTCGATCACCGACTCGATCATTTTCCGCTCGTGGGTATCGACGACGCCCTCATCCTCGCCTTCCTGGACGGCTTCAAGAATTTCCTGCTGCGCTTGTTCGCTATCGGGTTGTTCGCCGCTGGCTCCGAGCATCCGCCGGACGAGGACATCCACCGCCCGCATGACCGCGAGCAGAGGGTAACTGATTCGCTCCGTCAGGTAGAGGATGGGACTGATACGTCCGAGGAAGGACTCGCCGGCGTACTTGGCGATGGCATGAGGTAATGCCACGGAAAAGATCATCAAAAGGATGGCCGAACCGATGAAGGCCTCGACAAGCGTCGATATCTTGAGAATCTGGGCGGGAGAGGTGATCCAGATAAGCGTGGTCACCAGGGCGATATTGGCAGCCGTGCGGATATTCGAACAGATCAGGAGCAGGTTCGTCGAATGTTCCTGCAGGTAGTCCAGCCGGTGCAGTTTGTTCCACCGGGTCAGAAGCTCCTCAAGTTTGATACGCGAAAAGACACGGAGAGAAAAATACGCGGATGCGTAAAAGAAACTGACGGCCAATATGAAGACCAGGCCCGCCAAGGACCAGCTTGTCACCTAAAGTCTCCTTAATAATAACTTATATTTCCGAATGACGATTATGGGAAATTATAATCCTATGCCGGGCCATTCTCCACCGAAAAGCGATGGCTTCTCGCAGTGATCCGTGGTGCGAGGCACAAAAAGCACGAGCTTCCGCGAATGGACGGAAGCTCGTGAACGTTGTTCCTGATTTATCGAAGCAGGGGGTTAGCCGATAATCTGTTCGATTTTGACCCGCAGATACTGCTGGCGATGACCTTTCTTGTTGTAATGACCTTTGCGGCGGATGAAATGGATGCTCTCGACCTTCGGCGCCTTTATTTCGCCCTGTACCCTTCCGCGGACCTTCGCCCCGGAAACCACGGGGGTTCCGATCTTCGCGTCGGCGCCTTCGCCGAGCAAGAGGACCTTGTCGAACTCGATCGCATCCGATCCTTCCGGCATCGGGCGAAGATCTACGTCGATAACCTGTCCTTCCTGGACTCTGTACTGTCGCCCGCCGTCTTCTATAATTGCATACACGAGTAAATCTCCTGTAACCTTACCTATGTTTCCATTACCTTGCCGAAACCTTATATGATAGTAGAGTCTATGCGCAGAAACAAGAGAAGATTCCTGGAAATCCGAAAAAAATCGGTCGCCTTCCATCATATCCCGCAGGTGCGCCACAACGTTCGACTTTTCTTGCCTTTGCCGCGACTGTCGATATAATGTACTGAATTAATCAAGCTCGGTTCATAGTTTTGATGTTTTTCGAGATCCGCAAGACGCTCGACTTGTTCGGAAAGGCGCAGCTTGACGGCAAGGAGTTGGATTTTTAATGAGACGTTCCATTCAGAAGAGACGTAAACGGCGCATTCACAGGTTCTTAGGGGCGATGGTAGTGGTCCTGGTCGGTTCCTGGGGCGGCTATCATTGGTTCTCGTACCTGGTTCCGGCGGGTAAGTCCGCGCCCGTCACGGCGAGTGCGCCTCGGTCCGCGACCGAATCGACGGTGTACGCCAGGATCACCCCGCGTGAGGTGATCTCCATGGGCGAAGGTGACAGCGACGGCGGCGAATTGGCGCTGTTGGCGGGAACGAAACGATCGGCGTCGACGCAATCGTCGAAGAAAGCTTCCGCCGTCAAGGTGGTGACGGTTGTCCATCCTGAAGCTGCCACGAGTGCCCAGGTCACGGAGATTTTGAACCAAGCCAAACAACTGATCAGTCAGGGAAAACACATCCAGGCGCGAGAAGCCCTCAACGATTACCTCAAGGATCGCCTGTCCGACCCAACCAGCGAGCCTGTGCGGGAAAAGGCCCTTGAACTCGGCAAGCAGACCATTCTTGGCCCGAAAGTCTACCCGGATGATACCCTCTGTGTTTCGTACAAGGTGGACGTCGGCGATACCTTTGTGCGACTGGCCAAGAGGAACAAGGTGCCGTATCAGTTTCTGTGCAAGATCAATCAGTGCGACGATCCTCGCCGCCTGATGGAAGGGCAGCGGGTCAAGCTGGTCAAGGGACCGGTTCACCTGAAGGTGGTTATGCATGAGTTGACCATGTATGTGTTCCTCCAGGACACACTCTTCGCCAAGTACGATGTCGGTCTCGGCAAGAACGGAAAGACGCCGTCGGGCAAGTGGATCGTCGAGGATCGTATCCGCAAACCCGTCTACGTGGATCCCGATACAGGCGATACGTACGGTCCGAACGATCCGAACAATCCGACCGGCGGGTTCTGGATCCGTTTGCGCGGCGTGGAGGGCGAGACGGTGGGCAAAACGGGATTTGGCATCCACGGTACGACTGAGCCGGACAGCATCAAGAAGTTCATGAGCAAAGGATGCATCCGCATGCGAAACGAGGATATGTCCCAGGTATTCGACCTGCTCTCGCCCGACGTCACGGAAGTATACACTTTGCCTTGACGTTCGCGTCCAAAAGTGCGAGCTTGGCCCTAATTTTCTTCGCGGGGGTTATCCTCGCGATTGCCCTTATCGGGATCCTTCTTTCCCTTGCGATTCTTCAGCCGGTTGAGTTGGTCCCGTAGTCTTGCCGCATCTTCGAATTGTTCATTGAGTACCGCCCGATTCAGACGTTTTTCCAACATCCGGATCGGATTGGCGGGAAGTTTCTTTTTCAGTTTCTGCCCCAGTTCCTTCAGGGCGCCTGCTTCCGGTGAATACTGAAAATCTTCGGACTGGTCCATGTCATCGTAAAGCTTCTTGATGGCCTTAAGACCGGATTTGATATGCTGAATGGCCAGCGGGAATTTTCGGCTGCGAGACGCCAGATGGGCCTTGGCACGAGTGTTCATCATGATCACATACGGTCGGTATTGCTCCAGTACCATGCGATCGGATTTCTTGGCCGCATATTTGTTACACAGATCAAAAATCTGGATATTCCGCTGCGTGTCGTAGATGACTTGCTCATATTCCTCGAGAATGAAGCATGCCAGGTATCGATGATAGTACATAAGCGCTTCGTCCCGGAGTTGGCGGCATTCCTCCGGCGTCAGCTCGAATCCGATATCCGTATGATGTGTCTGCTTGTACTCCTCCAGTTTGCGCGTGTAATAATCAAACAGCGTGTCACAGTCATTGGGTCGCTGTCCGTCGGGCCGACCCGTGGTTTCCATTTGCAGCAGGCCCAAGTCCAATCTCATCTGCAACTTCGGTCGACCGTCGTCGCCGACAATCTTCCGCACCGAAATCTTTCCGTTCCGGTATGGCCAGTTCTCAATTATGGGACGAATATCTTCATTCATGACCAAACTTCAGGTTTCCTTGTAAATGGAATGTTTACTAGATTCTATCCATTTCCGCGAAATATGGCAACGCTTTGCCCGGAACCTTGCATATCCGTGAGCGAATGTATATAGTCTTCTGATCCCTATGGGATATCGGGAACGAGAGAAATATGGACGTGGACAAGACATACATACTGGCAGTTGAAACCTCCTCGCGGCAGGGGTCCGTGGCGATCGGGCGCGGTGACGAACTGCTCGGGCAAGCCGAGTTCACCGCCGGGGCGCGGCACGGGGTGGAACTCGTTCCCGCCATCGACAACCTGGTCAGGCAACTCGGTCTGACACCGAATGACATTGGCGTCGTTTGTGTATCGGCCGGTCCAGGATCCTTCACCGGCCTGCGGGTCGGGTTCACCTTTGCACGGTGTCTCTCGCAAGCCACCGGCGCCCGAATTGTCGCCGTACCCAGTGTTCCGGTGGTCATCGAAAACCTTCGCCCATTGTTCGAGGGTCAGCCCGGACCGATCGATCTGGCCGCCGTACGCGACGCCAAACGCAAGCAGGTCTACACCGCGGGCTTTCGCTGGCAGGCCGGACGCCTGGAGCAAGTTCTGCCCGAATGCGTAATCTCGCCCGCGGAACTGCTCGGATCGCTCCGTCGCCCGCTGTGGATCACTGGAGAGGGAATCGACTACCACCGTCAGGACCTCACCAGCCAGAGCGACGTTGTCCTTGTGGATCCGGAGTTTTGGGTCGGACGAGCGGTCAACGTCCTCAAGCTTGGCGTGGAACTGGCGAGACAAGACCGCTTCACGCCATGCAATGAATTGGTCCCCATCTATGTTCGCCTGCCAGAGGCCGAGGAGCGTTGGCAGCTTCGCCAGACGTAAATTGCACAGTCCTCAGTAATACTCCAAGAAAATTGCGACTGAAAAGTGTGCCTATGATTGAAGTTTGCCTATCTTATGGTATTTTATCATATGAAAGTAAAGCTCAACTCATTTGACAAGGGTCACAAATGGGTACTGCGATCCGAGTATTGATTGTCGAAGATTCAGAGGACGATACGGAATTCGTGCTCCACGAACTCCGTCGCGGCGGTTATGAACCGGTGTGGGAACGGGTGGACAACCGTGATACGATGCAACTGGCCTTGAGCAACTCTTCCTGGGATGTCATTATCGCCGACTACAGTCTCCCCGGGTTCAGCGGACTATCCGCATTCCATTTGGCGAACGAGATGAAGGTGGATGTTCCTTTTATCATCGCATCGGGAACGATCGGGGAGGATATCGCCGTATCCGCCATGAAAGCGGGCGTTCAGGACTACGTGATGAAGAACAACCTGTCCCGATTGGTCCCAGCCGTGGAACGGGAACTGCGCGATGCGCAGGTGCGTCGTGAACGAAAACAGGCGGAAGAGAAACTCAAGACTTACCAGAAGCGTCTTCGGTCACTGGCTTCGGAGCTGACGCTGACGGAGGAGCGGGAGCGCCGTCGAATCGCCGTCGAACTGCATGACCACATCGGTCAATCGCTGGTTTTCGCGAAACTCAAGCTCCAGGGATTGCGAGAGACGTTGGGGGCGGCCCATGAGGCAGGGACACTGACGGAAATCTGCGATGTAATCGACCAGATTATCGAGGATACGCGGACGTTGACGTTTGACCTGAGTTCGCCGCTGCTCTACGAGATCGGACTTGAGCCTGCCATTTCTGAATGGCTGACAGACAACGTGGAGAACAAGCAGGGCATCACGACGCACTTTGAAACCGACGAACAGCCGAAACCCGTGAGCGACGAGGTGAGGGTCCTGTTATTCAAGGCTGTTCGCGAGCTTCTGGTGAATGTAATCAAACATGCGCAGGCGCGAAACGTAAGAGTCAGCATACAAAAGGACGGCAATTCGATCCGCATCATTGTGGAAGATGACGGAATCGGCTTTTCACCGTCGGATACCTCGCTCCAGGGCCGTGAGAAAGTGGGGCTGGGACTCTTCAGCATCCGCGAGCGATTGGACCACCTGGGCGGACAAGTCCAGATCAACTCATCTCCGGGGAAGGGGACTCGCGTTATTCTGACGGCGCCGCTGCGGAATTCGCAGGACGGTCAATAGATCAAGCGATCTTGCGTACAGAGCCTTCCTCGGGTCCACCGTTGTTCTCCCAAAGGTATCGGCGGGTCTCCGCCACGATGACACCGTTCAGGGCGATCAGGGTGATCAAGTTGGGAACCGCCATGCAGGCGTTGGCGATATCCGCGAAACTCCAGACCATCTTCAGTGTCGACACCGATCCGACCATGACCGCGAGGACCCACAGTATCCGGTAGGGGAAAATGGCCTTGGTCCCCAAAAGATATTCCACCGCCTTCTCGCCGTAATAGGACCATCCGAGGATGGTCGAAAAAACAAACGTCAACAAACCAAAAGTGAGGACAATCGGACCGACATGCGGGAAGTCGGCAAACGCCGCCTTGGTCAATGCCGCGCCTTTGATCCCCTGTATCCACTCGCCGGAGTTTACGACAACCAGTCCCGTCATGGCACAGACGACTACGGTGTCCCAGAAAGTTCCCGTCGATGAAACCAATGCCTGGCGGACGGGGTCTTTCGTCTGGGCGGCAGCGGCCACGATCGGGGCGCTCCCCAACCCGGATTCATTCGAGAACAGCCCCCTCGCCACGCCATAGCGCATGGCTTCCTTGATGGACGCGCCGAGGAATCCGCCGACGGCGGCCTGGGGTGTGAAGGCGTCGCGAAGAATCAGCATGATCGTGGCGGGAATAGTATTGTACTTCATGACGAGGAGGACAATGCACCCAATGACGTACAAAATCGCCATGAAGGGGACGAGTCCTTCACATGCGCGGGCGATCCATCGGATTCCGCCGAGGATTACAAACGCCGTGACGATCGTCAAGGCGCCGCCGGTATACCACGGAGAAATGTGGAATGTCTCGCGAACCATCTCCGAGATCGAGTTCGCCTGGACCATGTTTCCTATTCCGAAGGCGGCGATAGCGGTGAAGACGGCAAAGAGGATCGCCAGCCACCGGCAGTTCATTCCCCGCTCCAACACGTACATTGGTCCGCCCGCCATTTCGCCCTTGGAATTCGTGGTCCGATACTTGACGGATAAAAGCGCTTCCGAGTATTTCGTGGCGATTCCGAAGACGCCCGTGAGCCACATCCAGAATACGGCGCCGGGTCCGCCGGAGCCAACCGCGGTCGCCACGCCTACGATGTTACCCGTGCCGATCGTCGCGGCAAGCGCTGTCGCCAGAGCTCCGAACTGGCTGATGTCGCCTTCGCCTTCCCGTGAGCTGCTTAGGGATATCTTGATCGCCTTTCCCAGGTAACGCTGGATGAACCGAAGCCGGAATGTCAAAAACAAGTGAGTCCCGAAAAGCAGAATCAAAAGTGGAGGTCCCCAGACAAAGTCACAGATTTTTCCAAGCCACAGTTCGAGAAGTTGCATATATGTTCCTCAAAAATGCTCCGACAATGTTCACAGTACAGGAATATTATCGGACACAGAAAGGAAGCCTATACAGTCAAAATGACGGCATGTGACATATTTCAACCAGGAGTTCGTTCTTGTCGTCACCAATCAGACTACGGCGAAGTATCGGCCGACGGCGTCGTTGATTCTCGCCAGTTCATCGGGCGACAGCACGATGTCGCCCGCTCGCGCATTTTCGTGTGCCTGGTGTGGATTCCGAGCGCCGACCAAGGCGTGCGTGATTCCCGGCTGGGCGACCGTCCATGCGATCACCGTCTGGGCGAACGTCAGACCGTGCCCGTCGGCCACGGGACGAAAACTGTTCAGCATCTCCATGACCGCCTTGCGACTGTCCACGCTGAATTGCGGGTCGCGGTACCGTAAGTCAGTCGGCGGGAATACGCGTTCCGGTCCCACCTTTCCCGACAGCAGACCTTTGGCGAGGGGCGAATAAGCCAGTATGGCGATGTTGTGGTTACGACAGACGGGTACCAGCGACTCCTCGATTCCCCGGTCGATCATACTGTACTTCTCCTGGTCGGTGTCGATCGGACCGAGCTTCTGATATTCCTGGATTTGATCGACCGTCACGTTGCTGACGCCGATGGCCCGGATCTTTCCCTGTTCCTTCAGTTTCAGAAGGGCGGACATGGTAGCCTCGATGGGCGTTGTTGGATCAGGTACGTGGGTCTGGTACAGATCGATATAATCAGTTCCGAGCCGCCTGAGGCTTTGTTCGATTTCGTGCTGAATCGACTCCGGACCAAGGTAACTGTGGACCGGTTTGCCCAGTTCATCGCATGCATGCCTGCCTTTGTGAACGTTCCAGACCAGACCGCACTTGGTGGCCAGAACGACCTTGTTTCGACGTCCGGCGATCGCCTTTCCCGTCAGTTCCTCCGCCAGTCCGAGCCCGTAGGCCGGGGCTGTATCGATTAAATTGATTCCGTCGTCGATGGCGGCGCGGATCGCGTCGACGGCCTCGCGTTCATTTGTTCCACCCCAAGGCCACCCACCAATGGCCCACGTGCCCAGTCCAATGACCGATGCCTCAATCCGAGATTGACCCAATGGTCGCGTTCGCATGATCTTCCTCCCTTTACGTAATGTGCCTGGAAATTCCCCTTGATTTTATTAATAACATCGAGGTTGGGAAAATGCAACGTCGTTCTCACTCGTGATTTGACGGAGCCCCAGCGGAACCGCAAGTTCAAGGTGGCCAGCTTCTTGCCAAGTCCAACTTGAAGATGCGGAAGGCGGAGATAGGATTTATTAAATGGCAGACAAGCGGCCCTGAGGTCGCGATCGATGTATTGTGGGAGGGTAAGTCATGATCAGAGGAAGAGGAAATCGTATCACGTCGCCTGATGACGTTGAAACCTTTCTGTCCGGAATTGAATATCCCGCCACCAAGGACGAGTTGATTCAGGCCGCCCGGGACCAGAATGCCTCTGACGATGTACTGGAAATTCTGGATCGGATTCCGGATATGGAGTACAACGAATCCACAGATGTGGCCGAGGAGATCGGAAGACTGGAGTAGCCTGCTTCGGAATGAAGGCGAGGTCAACGCGCGGAGGGCATGTGTTGTCAGTGTCCTCCGCGCCCTTTTGTCAAGTCCGACTTGAAAAGAAAAGTCAAATTATGCAATTATTTGTTACCTTTGTCATAATCTTTCCGATATAATAAAGAAACTTCGTGGGATACGACAGACGCTAACCCCTCATGGTGTTTTCCGTTTTTCCATCCCGATGGTAATATTTTTCGTAGTGTAAGGAACAAAGTAGTACAATGTCGTTTGATCAGTTTGAATTGGACCCTCGGTGTTTGAGTGTGTTAAAGAGTCAGGGGATTGAAACGCCCACGCCGGTACAGGCGCAGGCAATTCCCGTGGTGGCGAAGGGAAAGGATTTGATCGCCACAGCCCAGACTGGAACGGGCAAAACCCTCGGATTTGCCCTGCCCGCCTTGTCACGGTTGGCGGCCCAGAGCAACAACGATCAGTATAACCGGATGCTTGTTCTGGTTCCCACGCGGGAACTGGCGGTCCAGGTAAATACGGTAATCCGTGATTTTGCCAAGGAACTTCACCTTCGTAGCACGGCGGTTTTCGGTGGCGTGGGGTTCGGTCCGCAGACCGATGCCCTCCGACGCGGTTGCCATATTGTGGTGGCCACTCCCGGCCGACTGCTGGATCACATGAAGCAGGGAACGGTGAAATTCAGCCACCTGCAGATTCTTGTCCTCGACGAGGCGGACCGGATGCTGGATATGGGTTTCCTGCCCGATATTCGCCGGATCATGTCAAAGCTTCCCGCAAAGGACAAGCGCCAGACGCTGATGTTCTCTGCCACGTTCCCGAGCGAGATCGAGTACCTCGCTGGTGAAATGCTGGTCAATCCGCAGCGTGTCGCGATCGGGCACACGACACGGCCCGTAGACACCGTGCAGCAGTTCGTCTATCCCGTTCTGACGGAGCATAAGGTTGACTTGCTGATCCGGGTCCTCAAAGAGGAAAAGCCCGCGTCAACGCTGGTCTTTCTCCGTACCAAGCACCGAACGGATCGTATCGGAAAAACGCTGAAACAGGCGAACATCAAGGCCGCCATTATTCACGGCGATCGGTCCCAGGGACAACGCCAGGAAGCACTCGAGGGGTTCCGTAGCGGAAAGTATCCGATCCTCGTCGCGACCGATGTGGCCGCCCGTGGACTGGACGTGGAAGGGATCAGTCACGTCATCAATTTCGATATCCCCGAGACCCCGGAAGCTTATATCCACCGTATCGGACGTACCGGGCGTGCCCAGGCCGTCGGCGATGCCATTACGTTTGTCACACCTGACGATCGGGATTCACTCCGGGCGATCGAGAAGCGCCTGGGACACAATCTTCCCCGCAAGGAGTGGGATCGGGCGCCGCAGATTCGTCTGACGTTCGAAGAGCCCGCCGCCAAGCCGGTGTCGCGGACGGCCAGGACGCCGATTCGCGGACGGCGAGGACGAAGACGTCCCATGGCCGTTCGGTAGACGGTTTCACGTAACATGTGTATCAAAAAGGCGAACATCCGGGTTCGCCTTTTTCACTTTTACAGGACGTACCGTATCCAAAGTCAAGAAGGGGGGTAGAATCGCCGATAATGATGTTAAGTGATGCTACGTCCTGATGTTAGAGAACCTGAAAGGGGAGTGCAGATATGGACATGAAGATGACTGTGGAAACCCGGACTCAGATGAAAAGTCTGATTGAACAATTGCGGGCGGCTACAAGCGAAACGGGAACGATTGACGCAGGTCGACGGGCAAACCTCCGAATCGTATTTGGGGCCAACGGCGTGATCCGAGCCGGAGACGAAGGGGACGTTGAACCCGTGTACATCACGACGCGAAATATCAGTGAAACGGGATTGGGATTCATCTCACGGCACGCGTTCGAGCCCATGCAGAAAGTCCTCGTGACGATGGACATTGACGGAGCGGAGGTCGAACTGTTCGCGACGGTTGTGCATTGCACCAGCACGCTCGGGGGAATGATGAAAGTGGGACTGCAGTTCATTCTGAAGGATGAGTGATCTCGCCCTGCAAAATCAGGAAAACAGAAAGGCGGTTTCGAAAACCGCCTTTTTTATTGCCTGCTTATACGCGGACCATGTAATTACAGAATTATGCCACCTGAGCCTGCTTCTGGTAGACGTCGAGCAATCCCGCCGGCTCGAGAATGAGCCCGATCGTTCCGTCCCCGAGGATGGCTCCGCCGGTGATCCCCCTGACCGATTTGAACCGGTCGCCGAGGGATTTAATGACGACCTGCTGCTGGCCGAGAAGTTCGTCGAGAACAAGCCCGATCTGCTGATCCTCCGCCTGCGTGATGACCACCATGCCTTCGGTCGGATCTGTGGCGGCATCGGGAAGGTTAAACATGCTCCCCAGCGTGATGAGCGGATATAGCTCGCCGCGGAGATTGAGAATCTGACCGCGTTCCTGAACGGTCTTGATCTGATCGGCCGTGGGCGACAGGGCCTGAATAATGGAAAGGGTGGGCAGCACGAATTTCTGCGAGCCGACCCGAACGATCATTCCGTCGATGACGGCCAACGTCAGCGGCAAGCGGATCGTGAATGTGGTTCCCGCTCCCTTGGTGGAGCGGATGTCGACCTTTCCACGGAGCTTGTCGATGTTCTTCTTGACCACGTCCATTCCCACGCCGCGGCCGGAAATATCCGTGATCTTTTCCGCCGTCGAGAATCCAGGAGCCATAATCAGGTTGTACGCCTGCTGTTCGTTCAGTTGGGCGTCGGCGGGAATGATGCCCTTTTCAATCGCTTTGTGGATCAGGACGTCCTTGTCGAGTCCCTTTCCGTCGTCGGAGATTTCAATGACGATATTTCCACCCTGATGATACGCGCGAAGGGTCACGGTTCCTGACTCGGGCTTGCCTGCCTTCACGCGGTCCTCGGGCATCTCAACGCCGTGGTCGACGGCATTACGGATCATGTGCATCAGGGGGTCGGACAATTCCTGGATCATGTTCTTGTCCAGTTCGGTGTCCTCGCCCTCGACTTCATAGTTGATCTTCTTGCCGATCTTGCGGGCGATGTCGCGGAGAACGCGCCCCATCTTGTGGAAAGTCTGCGACAGCGGGACCATTCGCATCGACATGGCCGCTTCCTGCACGTCCCGCGTAATCTTCGATACCTGCTCGATCAGGCGCGTGAGGCCCGGCGTTGTCCGGACCACGTCGTTCTGTTCAACCTGGGTCTGAATGATGACCATCTCGCCCACAAGGTTGACCAGGTTGTCAAGTTTCACCGTATCCACGCGAACAACCGTGTCCTGGAGCTCCGTGTTCTGTTTGCGCAGCGCCTTGCTCACATCCTTGGCGCTGACGGCGCCGAGAGAGGTCAGGATGGTCCCGACAGGCGCTTCGGATTTCCCGTCTTTCTGTTGCTGAAGGGCGAATTCCACCAGTTCGGGAGATACCCGCGCGTCCTCTGTCAAAATTTCACCGATGGGTTTGCGGGACGGATCTTTTCCGCTTGGGATCACAACGGCAGGGACAAACTTGCCCTGCACCGCCAGTCCCAATCGCCGGATAAGCTCCTGAATTGGCGGCTGGGGAATCGGTTGCCCGTCCGGATGGGCGACATACTGCCCAACGGCCCCGATCTGTACCTTCAGAACGTCCAGGGCCTCGAATACCAGGTCGATAATAGGCGGGACAACCTTCAGCATTCCCTTACGGCTCAGGTCCAGAAGTGTTTCCACCTCGTGCGTTAGCGCCTGAATGTCTTTGAGGTTCAGGAATCCCGCCATTCCCTTGATGGTGTGGAACGGGCGGAACAGTTCGTTGATCTTGTTCAGGTCGTCCGGTGTCTGCTCCAGGGTCAACAGTCCGGCTTCAATGTTCTCGATGTGTTCCTGACATTCCGTCAGGAAGCTTTGGACGTACTCGAATTCCGTCTCGGCGATAATCAGGGGTTCCTGCTTGTGTTCCGGCGCTTCGGATGCAGCCTGAGGATGCACCTCGGTGTTCGGTTCCGGCTGCACATGTTCTTCGTTTTGGCTTGAAGAGTCTTCTATTGATGGCGATTGTGGTTCTTCCGGGACGGGTTGGGCTGTGCAGGCAGATGCATCTGCTTGAACGGCCTCACCCTTCAGTATGGCGATGCAATGACGCAGGGTCCTTTCATCCGGTATTCCTTGCATGACCTCGATGGCTTGGGCAAGTTCCTGCGCAGCCTGAGAAAGTCTGGCGAGAACATCCTTGGGACTGGGGCAGTTTTCCAGAATAACATCCTCCGCCACGGTGGCGGTTTGTCGGCAGAACCTGCCAAGCTGCTGACCCGCAGGTCCGGAATCTGTCTGGGCGACTTTTTCAACCCTGACGGCGCATTCATGGATTTGTGCCAGATCTCCGAGGTCGGTCGGATCGACCCGGTCGGACAGTTCCGCGAGGCGGTGTACCAGTTCCTTGAGAGTATTCAGATTCTCCATCTTGGTCTCCGTCTTCCGTCTGCTTTACCGGGCCTCTGAGGCCCCATGTGATCGTCCTTCTACTTCGTCTGCTCCACCGTGAGCGTAAATTCGGCTGCGTGCCCATCGAGAAGTAGCTTGGTTGTCTGACGATTCGCGTTCTCCGGCCACTTGGTCTGAGAAACGTCGTTTCCTGTACTATTATCGTTGAATTCCTCCGCAGGGATTATATTTATTTGGGGAACGGAGAGAGTGAAGGGCTTTTCCGAATCGAATAGGGCGGTTACCAGGTTTCCGCAGATGATATTAAGCAACTCGGCAAGGGCATCCCACGCGTTGGCCTGGGTCTGGATGTCCAGATTCTCGGTCCCAAGCAGATTCGCCGCCAGCGACAAGGCCAGCGGTTCACCACAGCGAATGGCGAATTTTCCGTTCACAGGTCCGGTAAACTCGATCCATCCCTGCAACTGCGGTTCGAACGCCTGGTCCGCGGGCAGTGGTTCAACCACCATCATGGCCAGATTCTCAATCACGTCAGAAATCACACTGGTCAGGTCCGCTTGCTTGGTGCTCATAATTCGACTCCAGAATAGTGGACAAAAGCTGCTTCAATTGTTCGGGCCGGAAGGGTTTGTGAAGATATCCGGCGATCCCCTTGTCCTCCAGTGCCTTAAGCCGCTCGCTGCTCCCGTCCGTCGATATCACGATGACGGGAATCGACGCGAGCTGCGGCATGGATTTGATCTTTCCTATAAACTGGATCCCATCCATCCGCGGCATGTTAATATCCGTGAGAATGACATCGACCTGTTTTTCCACAAGGCGCGCAATTGCGGCAATTCCATTGTCGGCCTCGAAGATCTCACCGAGATCCGAGACGGACAGACGAAGGGCCTTGGCGATCATGGTCCGAATCGTTACGCTGTCGTCAACGACAAGAACATTAATGGACATGGCTCTGCCTTACCTTTCTTGATAAAGCTCTTCCAGAGACTGTAGTTCCCTCAACGCGTCAACGCATATTTCCTCGATACACTGAGAGTTATATCCGTACCGTTCCGCAAGGGCATTGCTTGGTTTGTATTGAAGTCCGTCATTGCCCAGCCCGAGACCCAGCGAAATCGCCAGCGCGTCGGCCAGATGGACAATGTTGATCGTCTGACGCGTTCCAGGATCCCCATCACCGTAGGTTTCCGGGTTGTGATGGTAGCGACCGACGGCCGCGATGGAAGAGGGAAGCTGCCAATGCAGCATCACCATCTCACCGACCTCAGTGTGACTGTATCCCATGATCTCTCGCTCTGCGTCGTCGAATGTGACACTGCCGCTGGAAACGCGGTCGAGCACCTGGACGTAGCTTTCCGACAGAACCTGATCAAGGATGACTTTCCCAACATCATGCAGAAGCCCCGCCGTGAACAGTATGCCCGTGGAGGGCATGTCCTTCTCATGCTCCTTGACCCGGCCGAGACGTTCGGCGAGCAACGCCACGCCCGTCGAGTGACGCCACAGCATACCTTCCAAAAGACCATATCCCTGTTGCGGCTTCTGAAGAATGGCGTTGCAGTGAATCCCCAAAACCAGCCGCATGAGATGCCGCGAACCCAAATAGGCGACGGCGTCGCGCAGGCTGCTGATCTTCCGGTTCAGACCGAAATACGCGGAATTGCACAGCCTCAGGACCTGAAGCGTCAGATTCTGATCGTATTGGATGACTCCAATGACCTCTTCGATGGACGCATTCTTGTTGCTCAGAACCTGGACCAGCCTGACTGAGGTTGCGGGGAGCACCGGAAGGTGCTCGATACAGTCAATCAGATTGAGTAATTCTGCTTTCATAGCTCGTACTCCCCAGCCTTCGACTTGATCAGAACACGGCCCGTTCCGATTTCCAGACGCATCGTTCGACCGTCGAAACCACCGATATCCTCCACGTCGATCATGACGTTGTTGCGCCAGAGAATCTTACGAAGGGCCAGGTGGTTGCGCTTGCCAATACTGAATATCCCCTGCGCATCCATCATCTGCGCCGCTCCGGCTACTTTCACCACGATCCGCTTCTTGTCGGCGCCCAGTGAATACGCAGACTTGAACAGTAGGGGGATACCCGTATCCGCGAACATGGCTGGCTGCGTCTTGGCCTTATCGGGCGAGATCGTTGATTCCGGAAGCATATAATGAAGAAGTCCTCCCACCTTGGCCACTGGATCCCAGATTGATACCCCGATACAACTACCCAGCGAGTATGTCACGAGGGTGCAATCCGGGTCGTTGCTCACCGCCATATCTGCGATGTCCACGACGATTGATTTGGTTGTCGCTGTTTCCATATGAGATATCGGTTTCCTGTAATCTCCAGCCCTCATCGGCATGATTCAAACAATCATTTAGTTGGCAGCATTCCCATTTCTGGGTAGGTTCTGAAAATATGAAGATTTTCTCACGGTGCTAAAGTCCGGCCTTGGTTCACCGATATCTAGCCTATGTCTAACATGGGACGGAAACAACAGCTTTGCCTACGGTCGAAAGGGTGTGAGGAGTCACAATGGATGTAAAGTACGTAAATCCGTTTATGGGAGCGATCAAGAACGTTTTCAAAGTCATGTTAAATATGGACGTTCAATTCGGCAAACCCCATATCATGACCCAGGAAGATATCACACATGACGTGTCCGGAATTATCGGGCTTTCCGGTGACGTGGTGGGGGCGGTCATTGTGAGTTTTCCGAGATTGTCGGCTCTGAAAATCGCCGGTATCTTCGCCGGTGTCACGTTTGTCGAAACGGACGCGGATTTCACCGACGCCGTCGGCGAACTCGCCAATATGATCGCCGGAAACGCCAAGAAGGATTTGGACGGACTCAAAATCAGTATATCGACCCCATCGGTTGTGATCGGAGCCGGCCACCAGGTCAAGGGTACGCGAATGGTCCCCAAACTGATCATCCCCTGCTCCTGCCCCGCCGGTTCTTTCGTCGTGGAAGTGGGAATGAAACAAGTTGCTAACCCAAGTCAGGCAATGGCTCACGCCACCGCCGCGGAGTAACTTTATGAAAATCATGCTGGTTGATGACTCCCGAACGATCAGGAACATTGAAAAAAATGTCCTTACCCAACTCGGCCATTCGGACTTCCTCGAAGCAGGAGACGGGGTCGAGGCGCTGGCGCTCCTCGCCGCGCAGATGCCCGACCTCTTCCTTGTCGACTGGAACATGCCGAACATGGACGGGCTCACGCTGGTCAAGAATATCCGAACCAAGAACACCCATGTTCCGATTATCATGGTAACCACAGAGGCGGAAAAGAGTCGCGTCGTCGAAGCCATCAAGGCCGGAGTGAACAACTACGTCGTAAAACCGTTCAGCGCGGAAACCCTGGGTGAAAAGATCCAGCAGACGCTGTCGAAGCTCGGGGTCGCCGTGTGATCATATAACTCAACTGTCAGAATTCAGCACCACGCATAACGGGCAGGAGGAGGAGCGAAGCTCCATCCGGAGCAGAAAGAAGGTGCCATATGGCGGGTGTGACAGAAAAAGCTGTCGTTAGAGTCCAGTTCTCGCCGGACCGGCTCAAGGCCTATCTCGTTTTTCAGCCCCAAGCCGACTACTCCTCCCTTACCACCCTTGATCTGCAGGCAGCGCTCGCTCCATTTCACGTCCGTGTCGACGACGCACTGAAGGAACGCCTCGCCAAAGTGGTCGAGGTGGCCAGGAAAGGTCCAATGCCCTCCGACCCGCTGCTTGTGGCAGAAGGAACGCCCCCGGTCGAGCCGAAGAATCAGGAATTCGTCTGGGACGAGCGCTACCGCCCCAAAAACTCCCCTGAGGAAGATGCGGAAACCATAAACTTCTATGAGAGGCACAAACTCGTCACCGTCGAGGCAAACACCGTCATCGGCACAATTGCTCCCGCCCAGCCCGGACGGGATGGAATGGACGTATGCGGCAATGCGGTCAAACCCGTCAAAATGCCCGCCTCGATTCGCCTGGGCGAAAACGTGCAGCTCGAACCGGATGGAAAGACGGTCCGGGCAGTGGCCTCCGGACAAGTCATCTTTCAAAAACAAAAACTCTGTGTCCGTCGCACCCTCGAAATCAACGGAAACGTGGACTTCGAAACCGGAAACATCGACTCGGCCACCGATGTCTGCATCCGCGGCGGAGTGCGAGATCTCTTCATTGTCCGGAGCAAGCGAGACATCTTCGTGCAGAACATGGTGGAGGCAGCTTATCTCTTCGCCGACGGAAGTATCACTACGATCGGAGGTGTGGAAGGGCGGGGCAAGTCCATTCTGGAAGCGCAAGGCGACATCACTGTCAAATTCCTCAACTTCGTCTATGTGCAGGCGGGTGGCGACGTCTCTGTCTGCAAGGAAGCGATCGACAGCACCATCATCTGCAACGGATGGCTCGATATCGCCAACGGATCGGTCATATCAGGACAGGTATTCGGCCTAAAAGGCGCCGAAATCAAATCGGCCGGCTCGCCCGCCGGGGTCAAGACGGTAATTGGTGTGGGGCTCAACCCCATATTGTACAAAGAGGCGGTCGCTCTTGATCAGACAGTTCAGACCAAAAAAGACCTCGTTCAGAAAATTCGCACCTCGGTCGCGCCGCTCCTCCAGCAGCTCAAGCGGCTGACTGCCGAGCAAAAAGAAAAGGCCACCGAGTTGGTGTGTCACGCCGATATCCTGGAAATGGAAATCAAAAAACACGAGGAGCAGCGGGCGGCTCTTGTGGCCTCATTCCCCCAGCCCACGGAAGTGGAGTTGCGAATCGGCGGCAGAATTCTGCCCAATACCCAAGTCTTTGTCGCCGATCGATTCACCACCATCCACGAGGAAGTCCGAGGGCCGGTGAAGATCGCGCAACGCATGATCGACGGAAAACGCGAACTGCTCATGATCAATGGAATTACAGGATCCGCGCGAACCCTCATGGCTGGACGCCTTGACGCCGATACCCTCAACATCACGGAAAAACCCAAAATCGCACAACCCGGAACCAAAGCGGTCCAAAACAACTAAACCGCGGAACGTACACGAATTCCGTAGGGGCAGGTCTCAGACCCGCCATCTTCTCTTTATTGTGCCGCCCACTTTAGTGTGCGTCCTTTCTCCTCGTTTGTGGCGTTCGCACTCTTTCGCGTCCCTTCTCTGCGACAACCGTCTACTACTTGCACTTGGCATCCACCTGCTCGACCTGACCAAACGTGCCCGCCTCCGGCATCTGAAACGCCGTTGCGGGAAGCTCGTTTACCAGCGTCACTTTTCCCAGGCTCAAGCGCATTTCGCTCTGCTCCGCGGGCCAGGAAATATGCACCTGGTAGGCCAGAAATCCGCCGTTGGGCATAGGTCGATGATCGGAATAAGTGATGATGGCTTCGGGACTCCCAGACGGGTCGCGATAGACGATCTTCTCGATAACGAGCGGTTCCTGTGGGCTTACATACACTTCCTTGGCAATGTACCACCCGCCCGCTTCGTCCGCAGCCATGTAGACAAGCACGTTTCCATATTCACGTTTGTCCAACGCCGGTCCGACCAGGATCGAATCCTCATCGTCGATCGGCTGCGGACGCAGTCGCACTTGTCCGACGGCTTCCAAGAGCACCATGGGCCCGCCCGTTCGCCACGTATTGCACTCGCGATTGGCGTTCTTCCAGTAACCCCAGTAGAACCGGCTCGGATCGGTCATGACCCCAAGCCAGTAATTCTGCTTGTTGGACCCGACGACCAAACCCTGTCGGCCGACGTAACTCCCGGACAGGTAGAAATTCCGCGGACTGTCGTACAGAATGACCACGCCGTCGAGGTTGTAGCTCTGCGTCTTCCCCTTGTCCGTGGGCATCTTTCCGGACAAGCGTCCACCCTTGGTCCGGAACCGGTCCAGACCTTCCATGTTCTTGCTGACCAGGGAAATCAACTGGTTCCGGGCGTAATCCTGTCGCGGGCGCGCAGGCCGTTGACGCAGACCCTGCGCCGCGCAGCCGCACAAAACAAGAAGAATCGAAACCACCGTCAGACCTGCGGTACGAATACTCATGTCAGATCCCTCCCATAAAAAGCGTTTGGACTCGTTTCCTGGTCAATCACCCGCCAGCACGTTGGTCAGCTCCGCGCGGATCTTTTCGATCTGCTCGTCGTCCAGATGCGGGTTGGGAACTTTATACTCCTTGTCGTCACCTGTCAGCTTCATGATCCACACTTCCAGCCCGCCCGGCTTTTGCTCGGTCGACACATACTTCAGTACGCGCTTCCGCATGAGGATCAAGGCCAATACGAAACAGAACCCCTGTTTGCTTTCGTCCTCGGCTTCCGTCAGGCGCTTAAAGAAATCCACCAGCACCGTATCGTCGAGGAAAATCCGCTTCTTCTCTTCCTTCTTGGGAACCCTTGCCTGCCAGAAACTGAACGCCTCGTCGCGAAACTGGTCGGACCAGCACTCCTGGCAGAAATCCCGCCGTTCGAACCCCTCCGACACCTCATACAAGGTCGCCTGATAGGTCTCCTGCTCCTTGAATTCCTTCTGACACTTGCAGCAGGAACCCGTTCGCTTCACATACGTATCCCACTCGCCTGCCATACATGCTCCATGCTGTCCATTGTTCTCACGTGGCGCGGAAGAATCGGCTGTCCGTGCCGCCCGGTCCGACTTTCACACTGACCTTGCGGGCACACTTGGGACACCATCCGACGTACGCGGTTCCCTGCCGGTTCTTGTAGACCCGGTTGTACACGTCGCAGCATTCAAAGAGCACGCTGATGTACGGCCGTCCTTGTCCGGAAGCATCATTGGCGGTGTTTTTCTCAACCTTGCGCCCGCCGAGTTCCAGGATGTAATCCGGTTCCTCGCCCATAGCGATTCTCTGATCGTTAGCGGTCCAAACGCTTGATATCCGTACCGACGGAGTTGAATTTCTCTTCGATACGCTCATATCCGCGGTCGATGTGATAAACCCGGTTGATTTCCGTCGTTCCACGGGCAACCAGACCTGCCACGACCAGCGCAGCGCTCGCCCGAAGGTCCGACGCCATCACCGGCGCCCCGATCAGTCGCTTTACACCTTCTACAATAACAATCGGTCCCTCTTTCCGCAAGTGGGCACCCATACGATTCAGTTCCGCCACGTGCAGGAAGCGGTCCGGGAAGATTTTTTCCGTAACGACGCTGATTCCGTCCGCAAGAGACAGCAGCGCCATGAATTGCGCCTGAAGATCGGTCGGGAATCCGGGGTACGGCTGAGTCGTGATCTCCACAGGCCGTAAATTCCTCGCCGAACTGACGACCACATCCCCGCCATCCTTCTCCACGAACACCCCGATGTCCTCCAATGTCTTCGTGACGGCCATCAGGTGCTCCAGCTTGCAGTTCTCGATCCGCAACTCGCTGTTCGTGATCGCGGCGGCCACCATGAACGTTCCCGCCTCGATGCGGTCCGGAATGATCGTATATTCACCGCCGCCCAGACGATCCACGCCCTCGATAATGATGCGGGGCGAGCCCTGACCGGTGATCCTGGCGCCCATTGCGTTCAGGAAGTTCGCCAGGTCTTCCACCTCCGGTTCGCATGCCGCCGACTCGATCACCGTCCTGCCTTCGGCAAACACGGCCGCCATCATCACGTTCGCGGTCGCCGTTACGCTCGATCCAAAGTGTCCGCCAAGGAAGATTTCCTTGCCTTCCAGCTTCTCGCATCGGCACAGAATATCGCCGCCTTCCACCAGTTCAACGTCCGCGCCGAGTTCCTCAAATCCCTTCAGGTGCAGGTCGATCGGACGCGTCCCGATCGCGCATCCGCCCGGCATGGCCACCCGCGCCTGTTTGCGCCGGCCAAGTAGGGGACCCATCACACATACGCTCGCACGCATCTTTCGGACAATCTCGTAATCCGCGTGCGAATTGCTGCTGTCCCGCACTTCCAATCCGATGGTTCCTTCCGCCAGTCGCTCGATACGAACGCCCAGCTTCTCCAGAATCTGCAGCATGTACTCAATATCGCTCAGATTGGGAACATTATGCAGAACCACAGGTTCATCGCACATCAGGCACGCCGCCATGATCGGCAATGCAGAATTCTTCGACCCGCTGGTGCGAACCTTACCGCGGAGGCGCTTTCCGCCCTGAATTACGAAATAGTCCATTACGTTGACTCCTTTTCATATATCTTGCACCCACGTCGGGTGTTTCTTTCCGGTATTATTCCGACCGACACCGTCCAATGGCCACGCGTGGAATCTCATTGCTGTCACGCTCGAACATTACTTCCGTATATCCTTGCTTGGCAAGCAGTTCCGCTACGGAATCCTTCTGATTATACCCGATCTCCATCGCCAGGTAACCATCGGATTTCAGAAATTTCGGGGCTTGGGCAACAATCTCGCGAATGACCTGTAGTCCGTCCGCACCAGCCACCAATGCCTGCGCCGGTTCATAATCCTTTATATGTCTCGGCAATCGAGCATAATCTTCTTCAGTTACATAAGGCGGATTGGAGACAATGAACGAAAATGACCGCTCTCTGTCGGCCACCGGATCGAAAAGGTCGCCCACGAGAAAGTTGATCGTCTCTTTGCCCCTGTTTCGCTCGGCGTTCGCCTTCGCCAACTCCACCGCCTCAGCCGACTTGTCAACGGCGGTAATCTTGGCCGGGATGGGTGAAAACTTGTTCAGGGCAATCGCGATACATCCGCTTCCCGTACCCAGATCCAGGATCTCCAGCGGACCGCTCTGGCCCGCCATTTCGGACCGGACTTTCCGAATTACCCACTGTACAAGGACTTCCGTCTCAGGCCGCGGTACCAGGACCGACCGGTTCACCAGAAAATCCAGCGAAAAGAACTCCTTATGCCCGATCAGATAGGCGATAGGCTCACCCTCCGTCGCCCGCTTGATCAAGTCCTTGAATTCATCCCGCTGCGGCTTGGCGACAGGTTGGTCAAATCGCAGATATAAATCGACCTTTGAACAGCCGAGAACCTTGGCCAGAAGGAGTTGCGCGCAGAGCGTCGCATCGTCCACTCCCTTGGACTTAAAGTAATCGGTCGTCCAGCTCAGCAGCCGTCCGACCGTCCAATCCATGTCCGGATTCGCTGATTGTTGCATGATGATCACGCATTGTAGTGAGGACATGGGGGAGTGTCAAACACCGAGTTGGAGGCAATCTTCTTTCTATCACAGGCAAAATAAAAGGGAGGGACGGTGGAGGCCGTCCCTCCCGGTGGTCTGTTGTTCATACACTGAACAACGTGTGCTCAATTAATTATAGGCCTACGGAGTTCCAAGAGTTGACGACAGTGAAGAAGATTCCAAGGGGAATGATCGCGAGGGGCAAACGGACAGATAACAGGGGGGCGTTGTGACGCTCCTATCCTTCTGATAGCTGAAAGCTGAGAGCTGATAGCTATTTACTTTATTTCCACCGGCCGACCGGTCTTGGCTGATTCATAAACCGACAGGACGATCTGAACCGCCTTGCGAGCCTCACGGGCGTTGAGGTCCGGTTCCTTTCCCGCGTCAAGGGCGTCGAGAAACGCTTGGAAATTGCGCCGGTGATTGTCAGCCGAGATGGCCTTCGGATCCGACGCCCCGCCCACCACCGGAGGTTTGCCGAATTGCTCTCTGATCGCCGCGTCGCCCGGGTCCGGCTTGGCGAACTCAAACACCTTCAGACAGCTTGTTTCGCTGATGATCGTGCCTTCCGTGCCAGCCAGTTCGACCCGCGCGGGAAGCCCCGGAAAAATCGCCGTCGTCGCGAACAGCGTCCCCAGTGCGCCGTTGGCGAATTCCAGCGACGCGGTCACCACGTCCTCGACTTCCAGCTTCGTATGACCCAGAAGGGCGGTAAACGCCGACACCCGTTTGACCGGCGAGCCCATCAGCCACTGCAGAAGATCCACCGTGTGCGTTCCCTGGTTCATCAAGGCGCCGCCACCGTCGAATTTCCACGTTCCCCGCCATCCGCCTTGGTCATAATACTGCTGCGATCGGTACCACGGAACAAACCCGCCGCCGTATGTAATCCGCCCAAGACGTCCCGCGCCGACCACACTCTTGAGCATCTGGTTCACAGGTTCATACCGGCTGTTGAACACGCCTCCGAGCTTCGTTCCCGCCTTGACATGCGCCTCGATCATCTGGTCGATTCGATCGAGCGTAACTTCGAGCGGCTTTTCGCAGATGACGTGTTTCTTGAACTTCGCCGCCGCGATCGCCGGTTCCATGTGGCTGCCGCTGGGCGTACCGATTGTCACCACGTCGATGTCCGGATCGCCCAGGAATGCTTCCAGGGTTGAGCAGGACTTCACCCCTTGTTCCGCCGCGAATTTCTGCGCACGTTCCTCTACCTGGTCGAACACCGCGACGAGTTTCGCGTTGGGAATCTCCTTGATGGCCTTGGCGTGAAAGTTGCCGATCATCCCCGTCCCGATAATCCCAAACCCATATGTCTTTGCCATCAGGCGTCTCCATTCTTTTCCGCGAAGCCCAAGTCCAAAGTCCAAAGCCCGGATTAGTGGCTGCTCACCCAGCGGTTCTGCTCCTTAAAAATCGTGAGCATCACCTCGCGCACGTTGGAATCCTGAGGAAGGTCCTGACCACGGACCTGCGACTCCCTGAACGTTACGTCCGCGACCACCTGGTATATCGGTGGTTGGATATCCTCAAGCTTCAGTTCTCGCATCTGTTTGCGATCTTCAATCTTAAGTATCTTCTTGACCTCAATGCTCTTGACTCGACCGTAGGCTTCGTCGAACGTCTGCTGATTGATCGGATCGCGCCGCTGGGTGACTTTCAAACGGTAACTCTTGTAATCATCCGTGAGCAGGGCGTTAAGAAATCCGATAATGAAATTGTTGACCTCCGGATCGTCCGCCCGTGCCGATTCGGGAAACTTCACCTCCGGTCCGTCCTCACCGCTGGATGGAGCCAGCGTGGGAGTAACCTGGGTCGTTTGGGTCGCGGGTTCTTCCACCGGACGCGTGTGGCGGAACTTGAGCATATACGCCCACCATGCCACGATGACCACGAGGACCACAAAGCCAAGGAACTTGGTCTGCCGGCTCCCATGGCCGGGTTTCATCCATTTATTACTCACAAGCATTCCTCAAAATAATTATTGGCGGAAATTCGTACCCACCATAGTGGACACTTTTCCGGAACATAATATTGTACTAAACCGTTGCAGGGGAGCAACGCAATTTTACCTGCAGAGGAGCGAGGAAAAATCCTGGCATACCTCAAAATACGACGTTTGCTCCCAACCTCTTATGGCATGTAAAAACGCGATGCGGGCAGATTGCTCTGCCCGCACCACATTCCTATTGTTCAGCG
>CAZLZE010000047.1:0-35399 GCA_964563935.1 uncultured Phycisphaerae bacterium
CCACCAGGGCCGCGCCGGTTCGCATGTCGGTCGTGGTCCAGGAATTGGCGTACATGACCTTGGTTCCCGGTTGAAGCATCTGAATCATCACCAGGCCCGAGAGACACTCGGCGTTATTCATCGTAAGCAGTCCCGCGAGAGTATAGGGGGACGACACGCCGGCATTAGGTTCGGGCAAGATGGCCAGTGGCACGCCCGTGGGCACGGTGTCCATGATGGCTTCGAGCACGGTGTCTTCCCAAAAGAGCGGACTGGTGGGCGAAAGCTGGCTGATGCCGTAGACTTGCTTTCGCAAATCTCCCGGAAAAACGTGGCGCATCATTTCGATGATGGCGCGATTGACCGTGAGGCTGTCGGTGGAAAAGTAGATCGGCTTGGTGCTGTTTTCGATTACCGCGCGGACGCCGTAGAGCAGCGTGGCCTTCGGGTTGGGTACGTCCTGCGGCATAACGGGAATACCGATCATGTCGATACGCTCGAGCTGCTGGCAGATGCGGGCGAAGAGCTCAACGTCGGACACGCGCGAGGGCCGGGTCTGACCGGTCTCGCTGTCGACCCAGAAAACGGCGTTGTGCCCAGCCGCGATCTTCGGAACGCCATCACCAAGTACGAAGGCGAACTTCCCTTCGCGATCGAAGACTTCGAATGTTGGCGGTATCTTGCTTAGAGCATCTTCGATGGAGGCACGGGTGAAGCGGACGATCTGTTGGTCGGCATCCACCTTCAGGCCTTTGTTCTTCAAGAGGGTGAACATGTTCGAACTGCCGAGCTTGACCCCGCAGTTCTCGAGAATATCCACCGTCGCGTCATGGATCTGTTTGACTTCCGAATCTGATAGGACAGTCAGCGTCGATAGCTTCATTTGTTCTCCTTGACGATCTCGACGATCGCGGCTCGATGAATATTGGGCAACGCCACAACCAACCCCTCCTCCATCAGCTGCAGGCCGGTCATTGTTTTTGTTTCTTTCTGATCCGTGTTTCGTACGCAATATTTCCCATCCGGATCCAGGTCCTTCAACATAAAGCGTTTCGACCCGTTCTGATCGTCGAGACGATAGGCAAACAACAGGCTGGACGTTTTCACCGGGTGCTGAAGTTGAATACCGATCCAATCCCCGCGGTCCTCCTTTCGCCCGGGCGGAGTCAGCAGGTGGCCCATCGATCCAACAATCAGTTCCCGCCATTTCTTGTACCAGGCCACGTGCTGTTTCAGGCGATCCAGGCCTTCTTCCGGCAATCCGGCGATGTCGCCAGAGAACCCGACCATTCCCGTTAGCGCCGCGCGGACAATGAAGTCCAGGTTCGTAATCACCGGTGATTCCCAAATCGCGGAACTTGGAGTCACGTAAGAGGGAGGATACATCTCCTTGGGGTTGCCGTAGTCAGGCACGTTCTTGCCGGCCGACCGCAGGCAGACCCATTTGGTCATCCGGCCCGCGGGCAATCGCAGCAGCGCCCCCTGGTAAATCCGCAACACGTCGATCGGATTGACCGTGTCGCTCAGAAAATGGCCGTCAAAATGCTTCAGGGTGTGAACGTCGGACCGCATTCCGCCGCTGGCGCAGGCTTCGAAAAACATTTTCGGAAAAGTCGTCCGAAGTTCATCCAACAGCCGATACCACGGTTCATAATAGGTGAAGAATTCCGCGCCCGAACGATCGATGGCAAAGTTGTGATTGAAGTCGATCTTCATCCACACCAGTTGGTACTGCTTGACCAGACGGGAGATTTCCCCGAAGACATAGGCATACACTTTCTTGTTCCGCAGATCGGGGTAGAACCCGTGTGGTGTTTTGATGAACCATTCGGGATGTTCCTTCACCGCAGGCACCTTCCCGCAGAGCCGCTCGGGCTCCATCCAGATGCCGAAACCCAGACCCGCGGCTCGAACCTCATCGGCGAATTTCTTCATTCTCCCGCGGAAAGCCCCGTCCAGTTTTTCTCGCCAGTCTCCTGTCTGGGTCGACCAGTCGCCCTCGCTCTGTCCATACCAGCCGGCGTCGATTACAAACGCCTCGCAGCCGATCGCCTTGGCGGCGGCGAGTTGCCTGCGCAGGCGCTCCACGACGAGATGATCGAATTCATCAAACCAGGTATTGTAGATCACGGGAGCAAATTTCTTGGCGTTGCTGAAATGATTGGCCAGCAAGTACCGGTGGAATCGTGGGGCAGCGAGATGAGGCTGGCCTTCCGGACCGCCCTGGATCAGAACTTCAGGAAGCTCGACGGAACTGCTCGCAGAAATCTGCCATTTGAGATTCTCCGTGCCTTGGCCCAGTTCCACCACCGTGAATGGAATCGAATTATTCCAGTACGGCTGGGAATTGACGCGAATCGTCCAATTGCCCTTCGGCAAAATATAAAACGCTACCCCACGATTCTGCTCTTTGTCCCGAAGGTACAGGTACGGCGTTCCGCCCTGACACGTTCGGGCCTGCTCACAACCCAGCACGACCTTGCCGTGATCCAGATCTCGCCAAATCCCCTGATTCTCACAGCACCAGCGGCTGTCCTGGCTGTATATGTCGTAGTGCCCCGGCGAAAACGTGAATCGGGCCAGACATTTGAAGATCGTCACCGGTTGTTTGCTCAGATTCTTCAAAGTGTCCTTGCGGCTCCAGATGCCGGTCTCGGCGCAGAACGTCCAGTTGCTTTCTATCTCCAAATTCTTGTCGACTGTAATCCAGACGAACCGGGCCGTCTTCCTGGTGAACCGATGCTCGGTCAGGATCAAATCATCCGCCTCGTATCTGCCCAGGCTGGTGTCGAGCAAAAACATCCCCCGCGAGAATAGGAATCCGTTGTCGTTTCCGCAGTATCCGCAGGTCAGGCCGAATAGCTCGCGGAGCCAGATCTTGCTATCTGTGTGGACGAACGTCGTATGACCGGGTTGGGATGATTTAAAAACGATCTCTTTCATACAGCTCCTCTTCCAGGTTCGAAGGATGTCGGGAAGGACAGGTCCAGAATGCACTTTCTCACTTCCACCGCCCCGGCAAATCCGGGATTCTCCGTTTGCCGACGAAGTTCGATCACGTTGGGTCCGATGCGAAGGGCCGAGGGCGGAACGGCGAACTGCAAAACGTCATTCCAGCAACCGTGATCGTAATGGTTGTATTGATATCCGTTCCATTCCAGCCGTGCTCCGTTAAGCAGAATGTCAACGTCGGTGAGTCGATTTATGCCCATCAAATCCAAAGTCAGGATGCCGGAAGCCCCGGTTTCGTCGGCCATCTTGAATGTGCAGGACGCGATCGTTTCTCCAGGGGCCAGGCGGAAGCGACTGGTCCAGGGAATAGCGAAGATCTGAGCATCCCATGGCCAAACGGCGACGACATATTGCTTATTCTTCGATCTCAGGTTGTGCGGATTCCCCAGTTCGCGAAGGGCGTCGAGCGAAAACGGTCCATCCGCGCAGGTGAAGTTGAACAGGCTGATTCCATCGGCGCCGTCGGCATAATGCATCGCCGCGAACGCCCGCATGTATTCTATGGATGGCGGACCATATCCGTCGTGCATCCCGTTTCCCGGATGGGTACCCGTTCCGCCTCCGCCGCAAGCGGGACACCAGTGGAGTTGGCCTTCCATGCTTGGGTAGACCTTGCATCCTTTGGCGTGGGCACGTTCAACGAACCACGCCGACGGCGCGTCCGGCGTGTGATCGCCGATCCCGCCGAGGGTAATCTGATCGAATAGCCCGTCCGCCAGCCAGCGCTCGATGTCCAAGCCGCTCGCGATGCACATCTGCGGATCATATTCGAATCGCGCGCTGAGCGTCTTGTTCTTGCGACGGGTCATCTCGCGAAGTTCTGTAACCAGATTCGTCATCAGCGGTCGACCGGTATCCTCCTTCCCGGCCTGGAACCACGGTTTGAAGCGTGTGAAGTCCAGATCGATTCCGTCGACGTCATAACGGTCGAGGATCTCCTGAACTTGTCTTTTCCGGTAATCGCGAACGAGCGGACAGGCGTAATCCACCTGCCGGTTCGGGAGCAAAGCCTCCGGGTGCTCGTCGATCCACGGCGACTGAAGTTCCGGGAAATACCAGGACCCATCCGGCTTTTTGTACACATGATGCGCATCGTTCATGCGCAGAGAGAATTGACAGGCAATATCTCGCTTGTGGCAGGCATCGGAGACAATCCGCAAGGGATCGGTGCCGAGGCTGTCGAGATGGCGAAGCGTCTCGCGCATCCGCCAGACGTGCATCGTGTCGACTTGGTCCATCATCTCGCCCACGCGGGGCAGGAATGTGGAGTTGTAATTGACGGCGTGTCCGCCCAGCGAACAAAACTGGTAAACACTTACAGCCGTCCCTGCCACGGGCTCGACGGTGACACGCACAATATCCGCCGGTGACATTGGCGCAGGATAGCGCATATAACTCGACCATCCGTCATCGTTGTAGACGATCGCCTTTTCCGTCATTTGCACTCCACGAGGATCTTCATGGCCGGTTCGAGGCTATTTCGTCTTCAGATACGCAAGTGTCTTTTTCAAGGCCGCATCATCAGCCATCGACGGAGAGAACTCCATGGCGAAGACGTCCTTGTAACCCAGCTTCTCGATCTCGCGCAGAACCCGCGGGTAGTCGGTCTCTCCGGTAAAGAGCTCATGCCGACCCGGGACGCCCGCGGAATGGAAATGGCCAATGACATCGATGTTCCGCTTGATGTGATTGATAAGGTCCCCATGCATGATCTGCATGTGGTAGCAGTCAAAGAGCAGCTTCATCCTCTTCGAACCGACGGCTCGGCAGATCTCCGCGCCCTTGTCGCTGTCGTCACACCAGTATCCCGCGTGGTCATACTTCGTATTCAGCGGTTCCAGGAGCAGCGTGACGCCCGCCTTCTCCGCCAGGTCCGCCGTTGCCTTCAGGCCGTCGACGACCGATTGGTACATCTTCTTCTCGGTCAGACCCGGGATGGCGTTTCCGGTGCAGACGATTGTCGCGGGAATGTTCGCGCGCTTGTTATAATCGAGCGTGAATTTCGCGCGCTCAAGCCACTGCTTGCGATTCTTCGGATTCGTCAGCCCGCCGCCCAGCGAACCGTCCGGGGCGCCGACGACCGTGTTGGTGATCGTCACCTTGTTCTTCTGTGCGATCTTCGCAAGAGCGTCCGGAGTCCCCTGGTAGGTCATATCGACGAGCCACATTTCGACAAACTTAAAGCCCAGTTTCGCCGCCTTCTCGACGCGCTTCTCAAAGGGCAAGTTCGTGAACACCATTTCGAGGCACAGACCAAGTTTCATATGCGATTCCTTTTAAAATGACGTCGTGAAAAAAGTTCGCGGCCTCAGTACCGCGGCGGATCCCACACGGTGATTATCTTCAAGACTTCTTTGCCCAAATTGACCGCCCGATGCTTAAGACCGGCCCGGACGTAAAATGAATCTCCCTCTTCCAGGGTCCACCCCCCCTGCCCTTCGATCTCCAACCTGGCTGGTCCTCCCGACAAGACAACGCCGCCCATATCGCAGTCGTGAGTAGCCCACTCGGATTCCTTCTCTGTCTGGGCGATCGTCTCCATCAACATGGTGAATCGCAAGTCATCCCGCCGCGGAAACAGGAACAGATACTTGCGGTGGGCATCCTCGATCATCTTCATCTGGCGGGCTGAGAACACCGGACTTTCAATCTTCTCCGGGACAAAATTGAAGAAATCCCCAAAGGTCGTTCCCAGCGCCTTGAGCATTTTGTGGAGTGTGTCCAGGGTCGGACTGCTCTTGCCCTTCTCGATGGCCGACAGAGCCGCAGGCGACATTCCCGCCAATCGACTCAGCTCGCGCAGACCCAATCCTGCTTTCTCGCGGAGCTGGGTAATGTGTCTGCCGATTTCATCCGGCTTCATATCGACCATAAAGAGCGCATTTCCTCGAAAAGACCGTTTAGAATACCAAACAGGATGTCAAATATAACGATCATTGCTGATAAAGTCAAGGTGCGACTGTGTCTTGTCGCTGTTCTGGCTAATCAACACTCACAAGGCGATATTTGCGATCGCCAAGACCAGCTTTGACACATTCCTCGACTTGGATATACGGGTCTTTCCCATGAATCTGCTGAAACAGATGGCCGGAACCACTCCGCCGCAACGGCGAGGGTAAGGATCCTTCGATAAAGTGCTCTGCTTTGATCAGATCTATGGCCGCCGTCTCTGCGGCAACTATATTATCACTGGCAATGATACCAATATCGGGGACAATCGATGGTGTGGTAAATCCCCAGCAGTCGCAGAAGGGAGTGATATTGAGAAGTGCGGTGATGTACATAACTCTTGACGGTTCAAAGGTTTTCAGGACTTCCCTGGTTGTCAGGGCCATGCCTCGCTGGAAGAAGCGGTATCCGCTCTGGTCGATCGTGATCGCATGCTTCGGGCAGGCCAGTTGACAGTGCATGCAGTACTTGCAGGCATGGTCGGAGATGACGATCCGACCCTTCTCGTAAGTGATAGTCTCGTTCGGGCAGTTATCGCGGCAGAGCAGGCATCCGGTGCACTTTTTGGCGTTCCATTGGAACATTGATGCCATAAGACGGTGGATCTTGCCTCGTGTTTCGCCGTCGACGCAGCCCATGGCGATGTTCTTGATTGCTCCGCCGAATCCGCTATGCCCGTGTCCCTTTCCGTGGGATAGCACGATCATGGCATCGGCGTCCACGATCGTCCCCGCCAGTTCGACCGTCTTCAGGGTCCTGAAATTGGTCTTGCGGGAATACGTATACTTCTCGTCCAGTCCCGCGACGGGCAGGATCGGCGCCCCGAGTACCTCTTCGGTGTATCCGCGCTCTCGCGCGCTCGCCACCGCCCAACTCGTGTCCGTAACAAAGGGTCTGCCACCGGCATTTTTAACCGCGCGAACAACGCGGGCCGTCAGGAACGGATGAATGGTTGAATACCCCACGCCGCCGCCGAGGTGCATTTTGATGGCCACGGATTTGTCTTTGAATCGCTTCTTGAAGTTCCAACCTTCCAGCATGCGATCCAGAAGCGCCGGCAATGTGGCATTGCCGCGAAGTTCCCGTGGGTGGGCTGACGCGAACGTTACTCTTGCAGTCATGGAATCTTCCTCCAGAAAAACTCCTGTTCTGTTTATGCAGGAATCCACCCGGAAGGTCAAGGACAACATTTTTCGCTTTGCGGGGGAACTATGAATGAGATTTAGGTGCGATAAAATGGCGTTACGATTCTCACGTAACCGGATTTTATGGGAACGTTGATGAAATGCCGACCAAATTGCCTTCCTTGTCCCATTGGTCTTTTTCGTTCCTTTTCGTAAGACCGGTTGACCTTGACTTTTCCGACCTGCAATGCTAGAGTATTATAGCAAATCTGGGCATAAGATGATGCGCCTTCCGAATGCGCGGGTTTTTTCTCTGAGATCTGAGGGAAGTGCAGAGTTTTTATCAAGGAATTGAGCCTTGGCGAACGTATATGTGATACAGGGACCTGACAAAGGACAGACGATGGAAATTCCGTCCGGCGGATGTGTCTTTGGGCGGGGCGCCGATACGGTTCAGTTGCACGACAGCACGATTTCCCGAAACCACGCCCGTATTCTCAAACAGGGCGGCAAGTTCTTTATTCAGGACATCGAAAGCGCGAACGGAACGTATGTCAACGGCATGCGTCTCGGGGTCAACAAACCTTTCCAGCTTAAGCATGGCGATCACATTCGAACCGGGCACACGGTGCTTGTGTTCAGCGAAGATCAGGTGATCGAGCTTCCGCCTGATGAAACGGAATTCGGCGATCTGATCGATCTTGACGTGCAGGGCAATCTCGTCGATTCGTCCATTATGGCCGCCCTGCCGTCGGACCCGGAAAGCCTCCTGGCGCCGTCGGAGCCTACGCAGGCCAACAAACATCTGCGCGTGCTGTACGAGCTTGTGCTGGCCATCGGATCGATTTTCAACATCGAGCAATTGCTGCATCAGGTGATGGAACTTATTTTCCGCGAACTGACGGTGGATCGCGGATTCATTCTGTTGAAGGATGAACGGAGCGGCAGGTTCGAGCCCGTCGTCGTCAAATATCGCAGGGACGGAAAAGCCGGCAAGATCACCACCTCCAATACAATCATCCATCATGTCCAGACCAAACGTGAAGCGGTCTTATGTACCAACGCGATGGCCGATAAGCGATTCAACAAGGGCGACAGCGTTCTGGGCTACGGCATTCGATCGGTGATCTGCGCCCCGATCCTCGCCCGCGACAAAATCCTCGGGATCATTCACATCGACTGCTCGATGTCGAATTTCACGTATACTCAGGAACAGCTGCACTTGCTGACCGCGATCGGTTTTCAGACGGGGTTGGCCATCCACAATGTGCATCTGTACCTCGACGGAATCAAAGCGGAGCGCCTGGCTGCGACCGGGCAAACCGTGGCGGCGCTTTCGCACTATATTAAGAATATTCTCCAAGGACTTCAGGGCGGTTCCGATATGGTGGACCTCGGGTTCCGATCGAACAATCTGAAGACCGCGGAAACCGGGTGGAATATCGTCGGTCGCAATCTCGACAAAATTCAAAATCTGATGCTCAACATGCTGGCCTTCAGCAAAGAGCGCGAACCGCGACTGGAGCTGGTGCAGATCAACGTAGTCATTCACGAGGTCCTGGAGCTGACACAGAAAAAAGCGGACGATCGCGGGGTCATGATCATTACCGATCTGGCGGATCACATGCCCGCGGTTCCGGTCGATCCCGACGGTGTGCACCAGGTTGTCCTCAATATTCTCGTCAATGCCATCGAGGCGGTCCCTGCCAATACGGGGGCCATCACGATCAAATCCAGCTTTGATGAAGAAGAGCAGGTGGCCATCATCTCCATTGGCGACAATGGGCCCGGAATTCCGCAGGAGGAACTGAGCAGGATCTTCGACCTGTTCCATTCCACCAAGGGGCACGGTGGGACAGGGCTCGGATTGGCCGTCGCCAAGAAGATCGTCGATGAACACAACGGGCAGTTGAACGTCGAATCTCATGCCGGTGAGGGGACGCTCTTCACCATCGTTCTGCCGGCCGTTCAGCCAAAGGCGAAATCCTCCGAGAGAACGGGTGGATTTGAGGATACGCAGTGATGCTCAGGGGCGGGAGCTCGGTAAAATCCTGTCGGTTCTGACTCAAATTCCGGAAAATCTTCTAGAGTCTTTGGCCTCTTTTCTTTAAGCTGTTGCCTGGTTGCTTGTGTGGTCGGTTAGGGCGATTACGTGTTCAGTGGAGATAGTGGTACCGGTATGATCAAAGCGGTATTGTGCGATCTGGGTGATACGCTGATCAATTTCCATGAGATCAACGTGTTCAAGGCGTTCGTGCAGGGCGCCCGGGAGACGTACAATTATCTGCGGGACGATTTGAAACTGTCGGTTCCCCCGTTCAACCGATATCGTCGACTGCAGCAGTGGTCGATTCGCTGGGCCTACATCAAAAGCAAGTTCACCGGTCGGGAGTTCAACAGTATCGACATTCTGAAACGTTCCGTGGTAAAGCTCGGAATCCCCGTGCCGGAAGATCAGTTCGAGGAGTTGGCCTGGCGATGGTACAGACCGTTGGCCGTCCAAGCCAAGGCCGACCCCTACGCCATTGAGATGCTTCAGGAGCTTCAGCGCCGCAAACTGAAACTGGGGATTATTTCCAACACGTTCGTCCCCCCTTCCGCTCTGGACCGACATCTGACCCAGGAGAAGTTGATCGAGTATTTTCCTCTTCGCGTATACTCATGTGATGTCGGTGTGAGAAAACCTCAACCGAAGATATTTGAGGTCGCGCTAGACCACCTGGGCCTGCAGCCGGAGGATGTTCTCTTTATCGGCGACTCCCCTGCCGCGGATATCCATGGCGCCCGGCGGGTGGGAATGTTCGCGGTGCTGAAGGTGCTCTCGCCAAAACGCCTGCGGAATGACAGCCGCACGTTTGTCGTATATTCCCTGAATCAGGTCGCACAAATCATTGATCGGATCAACCAGAGTCTTCGGGGGGAATCCGAGTAATGAGTTTGACAAATCCGACACCGTCGCCTGAGAAAATCATTCATGACAACAAAGTGATGCATGACATGCCGGGATATGCCCGATTCTACGACGAGAATCTGGGCATCGTAAAAAACTCGTGGGAACGGCGGATCTTCCTGTCCAGGTTGTCGGATATCAACCGCCGTCTGGAGCAGCGATTTACCGGCCAGACGATTCGCTCGCTCGATCTCGGAGCCGGAACGGGTAACCTGACGCTTACGCTGCTGAGACGCGGACATCACGTGACGGCTGTGGATATGTCCTCCGAAATGCTCAAGCAACTGACGGAAAACTGTCGCAAGGGCGATGTGCCGACGCGCGAATTGGAAATGATGTGTGCGCCGGTGGATGAAGTTCTGCAGCAGATGCTCGATCAGCACCGCACTTTCCATTTGGTGACCGCATGTTCCTTCTATCACCACTTGCCCGACTATCTGGCCACGCTTGAGTTGGCGACCCGCACGGTTGCCCCGGGCGGATTTTTGTTTCTCGCGCACGAGCCGATGCGAAAAGACACGATCGGCGGCCTGAGTCGTCTGGCCCAGGCATTCGATTTTAAGCTCTGGCGGCTGAAGGTACATGCCAAAAGGCTCGTGGACAAGACCGCATGGTCAGATGAATATTATGATCCGGAATCGCAGGCCGACTACTGGGACCTGACGACGGGGTGTGATCAGGAACGAATGGCGTCCGTTCTGGAATCGCGAGGGTTCAAAACCGAGCTTACCTGTTATGACTCTCGACGGTCACGTGCGTTTCACTACATGTGCCGGATGTTGCGAACGCAAACGCTGTTTATGATCGTGGCGGAAAAATCCTGACGACCCCGACAACGGGGATGCGTACGGATGTGAGTGTGCCGGCTAGGCCGCGATGGGTGTGATGCGGTCGTATTGCGGGCGATAATCCAGCAGATAGTCCACCGCCAGAATCAAGCCGGTGAACACGAAGAACAGACCGTTGTTGAACGGGTCGACCGAGGTCTCGCGGAACATCGCGTCGATCAAATAGTCCGCCATGAGAATCCAATAGAGAATCACCAGGTCCCGGCTTACCCACCCGCTCGCGTCCGGCGGAATTCGAGAGTACAAGGCCCTGCTGTGCTTGAAAACATTGACGAGCACCAGCACATAGAGAATCAGACCGACCAGTCCGCACTCGGCGAGGATGCTCAGGAAATTGTTGTGCTCGATCAATCGCGAGCCGAACTTGATGTACTTGCTCGATGGATCCTGGGCGTACTTGGTGGCGTAGTCGCGGAAGTGACCGAAGCCCACGCCGAAGATTGGATGATCCTGGAAAATCTGCCCGGTGATTTTCATCAATCCAAACCGCGCATACACCGGGAACGGATCGGTCACGCCGCCCTTGGGACGTTCGCGCGACAGGATGTTCGTCTTGAAAACGGCGACCACAACAATCAGCAACGCCAGAAGCAACATGAGCACGGCGGCCTTGTTCTCGATCCGGCGGCTAAGGAGAATCCACATCACCAGGCACACCACCATCGCCAGCCACACCGACCGCGTCTGGGTAAAGAAAATCGCAGGCAGCATCAGCAGGTTCACCGCGTAAATGAACGGTCGGACGGGACCCTGCGAACGCGACGCGAGGAAGAGATTGCTGAAAAAACAGAAGACGAGCGTAATCCCCAGGCTCGCGGAAACCAGGAACGGTCCACGGGATCGTGTCCAGTGGATGCCCAACTCCGGGTCCGCAATGTATCGGGGAAAAACGATTTCCCACAGTTCAAAATGCTCCGCCCATGCGGTGATCGTCAGGTATACCCCGAATGCAAAAAAGAACCAGACGATCTTTTTGATCTGAGGTTCGTCGTTCACCGCGAAATACGTCAGAACGAGAGCGATGGTCGGAAAGTAGTACCCCCCTGCCAGACGGAAATGCGGAGAAACTTCCGAAATGCTCCGAAAACCGCTGTGTACAAGGGAGATGGTGAAAAAGAGCAACATCACGAGGATGATTTTCAACGCAGTCGGCGCCTGCTTGATCGGAAGCCGTCCGATCATCCAGCCGAGGAAGGCGGTAATCACGATCACCAGAATCACCAACCGGTCAATCGTTACGTTCAACCCCCCTATCCCGGCCTGCTTCCAGAAAAAGTAAGAGAAACACGCCACTGTGATGAACCACAGAAGAATGAGCGTCATCAGGTCGAAGAAATTCGCCCACAGAATGATCACGATGAGCAGTCCGATACCGCCCCACACGAAGGGCAGATACTGGATGGGCACAAGCAGACTGACCAGCAGGCAGATTGCGCCGAGGAGACCTACAAAAATTAGATCGTTCTTCGCCATGGATCCTTATTCATGCCAGCCGCGGCCGACGTTGATCTCTTACAGTCGTTTGTAAAGCCATTCCGGCAAGTGGAACCGTTTCTGGTTCAACACCACGCCGAGGAATTTTCCGTTGATGGACTCGATCTTCCTTGTGGCCAGCATTGCCGTTTCCCGTGACGTTACGCCCGCCTTCACCGTCAGAATCACGCCGTCAGCCAGTGTGATGATGAGTTTGGTTTCGGGATAGTAGTTGATCGGCGGCGTCTCGATGACCAGATACGGATAGCGCTGCGCCAGCGTCTTGAAAAGTTTGTCCATCTTCTCAAGATTCATCAGCTTGCCGATCTCGTCCGGTTCCGCTTTCCCGGCGGGAATAACGTCGGGGGCGTTCGGACCCAACTTATAGATCGCTTCCTTCGGATCGGCACCGTTCTTGAGCAGACTGGCCAACCCGGGAATGTTCGGGGGCAGGTTCATCGGTCGTCCGAGTCCCGGCGAACGCAGGTTCGCTTCAACGACCAGGGCCGGACTGCCCAGCGAGGACATGATCTGCAGTCCGAGCGCCAAGGCCAGGGAGCTTCGACCTTCACCGTGGTCCGCACTCGCCACCGCCAGGATCGCCGGACCGCGACCCGCGCCGGTGAGATAAATGTTCGCGCACAACTGCGCCACCGGCTCACGCGCCTGTTCATTCAAAACCACCGTCTGATTCGGACTTTCCACGTTCATAGCGACTCTCTTTTCCTAAAAGGGAACTATCGTACAATTCCACCCTGCACACTCGGGATCGACACGATTACCGACTTGCCAAGGAACCGCTCCGCCTGATCGATCGTTCGGACCGTATGGTCGTAACTATCAGCCAGGAAAGCGTAGGCCACACCCGTCAGCAGACCAACCACCAGGGCGATCAATGAATAGAGCCAGAGGATCGGACGCACCGGCTGATCCGGCAGCGTCGCCTCATCCACCCGGGTGATCAACACTTCCTGCTGGGCCATCTGCCGGGCCGTCTCCGCGTCCAGCAGTTCCTTGCGCTTCTGATCGTACAGTGCCCGGGACAGCTCCACGTCCCGCAGGAGCGATTCGTACTGTACGTACATGGAACTCAGATCGTCGATCACCAGATTCTTTTCCTTCACCTGCTTCTCGATTTCCGTCTTGCGCGCTTGCAGCGTCGCGATGTGCTGGTCGATCGCCTTGAGTTCCGCGATCAACTCCTTGATGATGTCGCATGTCGTGCGGAAAATCTCGCCCGTCTTCTGCGGGATCATTTTGAAATCGGCGGTGTACTGTTCGCTCAGCGAGTTGCGGTCGATAATGAGGTCCGCCAGTTTGGTTTTGAGCTTGCTGATGATGCTGTTGCTCGCCAGAACTTTTTCCGGAATAACCATTGTCACCGCCTTCAGATCGTCCGGCTTGAGCGAGTCCACGCCGGATTTGATCGCCGCCTCCGGAATCTGGGCTTTGACTTCCGTTTGCAGGGCTTGGTATTCGCGGATCTCCGCGTCGATTCGGATCAGCTCTTCCTGAAACGCGGTACGAATCCGCTGATGATTCACTTCCATGTTCGCCCGGTTGACCTGGGCGAGCTCAAGCAGATTGCCTTTGACTTTCGTAGCGATGAAATCACTAAGCTGCTTCTCGGCCGATCCGAGAATCTTCTCGCGAAGGTTCTTGAGTTCATTTTCCAGCAACTGCTTGGAAGACGTGTCCATCTGGGACTGCAGCATTCGACGATGCAGCAGATATTCCTGAACCAAAATCGTGGCCGCGAGCTGGGCCTGCTCCGCGGGTTGCGGCTGGTCCACCGCGATGGTGAAAACCTCCGACTTGGCGATGTCCTCGCCGCCGGGCACCGTGACCTTCACCTTCTTCTTGAGTTGAGCGACGTCACGCCCGGTGAACTCCCGCGCCGCCTTGACGACCCGTTCATTCCAGGCCGCCCACTTCGCGCTGTCCCCCGACGCGGTCTCCGGGTCTTCCGGCGCCTTCTGCAAATCGGGATTCTTCAAACGGGCCAGAGTCCGCCGAAGCACGCTCTCCGACCAGATGATCGACTGTTGCGTCTTCAGAAAAACCTCCAACCGGTAGATCGGGTCGGGGCGGTCCTCCAGGGGATTGGCGGATTTACTCTGCCTCGCCCAGAGCGTTACCTCCGATCGGTACACCTTCTTCGAGACCAGGCACGCCAGGATGGTGCCGCCTGTAAAGATTACCATGATCAGTAGAATCGTAAACCAGCGGGATACGAGAATTACCGCAAGCTCACGCAACGTCCGTTTGGAATAACCGCTAGCCATAGTTCGTTTGGCTCCTCATTCTATGTCCGGGCGAACCCTGCGTTCGCCGTGGTTTACCTGAGTCACACCGACCGTTCCGGACGGCTAAGACCCTCTCCTATTTCACCACAGTGTTCAAGATACTCTGAATGACGTTCGTGTAATCCGTGCCTTTCGTATAGACCGTCGTCGGCGCGTTATGAATCTGGTAGCCGAATCCCAGACCCAAGGAGGTCGTGAACGGCATCACGCCGTAGATCCCTTTGGTGAACACCTGATTGATCCAGTCGTTCGTCTTGGTCAGGCAGCTCGGCGGAACGTAAACCAGATCGTAGTCTTCAAGCCAGAAGTCGCGCCGCCATTCCATCAGGTCCGGCATTTCTTTCCCGTTGACTCTGACCGTCGCCGTCAAGAAGCGATCCACGTCGATAATCGTCCCTTCCGGCGTGGGCAGGTCCTTGCGACGGATCACAAGCACCTTGTGCGTGTCGGCTCGGGTGTTCATCCCCCCTGCCATGGCCAGCGCGTGAGACAACGTGATCATATTGCTCACTTCCAGCAGACCCGGCCGGTAAACCTCACCCATGACGAAGATCTTGCGCGGCGCCACTGTCAGAATCTGGGCCGTGACCTCCAACTCCGGAATCCCTGCGTCCACATACGCCTTGTTCAAAGCTGCCCGAAGCTCCGGAATCGTTCTGCCGTACGCGCGGATATCGCCGATGTACGGCAGGGTAATGCAACCGTCGGGTTTCACCGGCATCAAACGGCTCTGACCGCGAGGCGCCGTGGTGATCGCACGCTTGAGTTCCTCAATCTTCTTATTGGCGGCGACGAAGCTGATCGTGACGTCGGCATCCTTGAAATACTTGGAGTACCGTTCATAGAGCTCCTTCTCCAGGTTACCCGCTGTCTTACCCACGCGTTCGCCCGTTGCCTTGGTGACCGTTCCTGGTTCGAACATGTCCACCTGTCCGATCAGGAGCAGGCGAATCCGACCGTCGGCTTGAATGGTCGCCGTCTGATCATAATTAGGATGATAGGGGAACCGAATGGTCACCACATCCTCCGTGTGGAAGCGATATTCCTCAGGAGTCAATGTGTTGACATGGAAAATAATTTCCAACATGTCTCCCACATTCATTCGGTAGTCAGGCAACTCCACCTGCTTTGGCGGAATGGCCGTCGTCGGATTCGACGGTTGGAAAAGCTCCTTCTCCAACCCCCGCGGCTGAGGTTTCTTGGGTTGACTCTCGCAGCCAGGGGTGGCCATCCACACCAAACCCGCCAGTAACAGACACACGTACGCTTGGTTCAGTTTCATGCCGTTGGTTCCAGTATAAATTGAATATCTGTCATTTAGGGGGTGATCCTGGCTTCGGGAACGATCCTGCGTACCTTGGCCAGTCCCTTACTCGCCTGATAATAGTCGTTGTATCGACCAACAAAGACACCCTTCAACGACCGCCCGTCGGTGCCAGTGATTGCGTAGACCTTGGCCGCCAATCCATACCGGCTTAGCTCGTGAACTTTGGCGTAGGCGCCCTGGGCGTTGGAGAAGGCACCGACCTGAATCGTGAAGTATCCGCAACTGAGGTTCCGTCGGGCGACGCGGGCCGTCTCGGATTCCGGAAACTCACGCAGGATTCTTGCGAAGTACTTTCTTGCTTCTTCCCATCGCCCGGATCGCTGAGCGGAAGAGGCGAGACGGAAGAGGATCCAGTCGCTGGGACTCAGGAGCGGAAGGTATCGCTCGGCCGCCCGATACTCCTCATAGGCTTTGTCCCACTTTTGTTCCTCGTAGGCGATCGAGCCAAGACAGACGTGAGAGTTCGCCTTCAGATCATCACGGTCCGCCAAGCGGATCGCACGCTGAAAATCCTGCTCGGCAACACTGTGACGAAGCAATTTCAACCTCGCCAACCCGCGAATGTAGTACGCCTCTGCCACCACAGGGTTACTCGGTTCCGTGGAAATCGCCCCCGTCAGGACGCGCTCGGCGCCAATGAAGTTGCCTCTGGCATATTGTCGCTGGCCTTCGCGGATGCCATCCACCATCCGGTGGTCCATGCTCTGACACCCGATCAAACCAAGAGGAAACAGCAAATATAGAAAAAATGAACTCCGCATTTCGTCAAGCCTTAATATAGAATATCTCTCTAGTTCGGTTTATTCGGACGTAAGCGGAAGAAAACTTGAATAAATGCAGAAGAAGACAAAGGAACGGTAAACGAGAAAAGATCAGCAAAGCTGATAAGTATGGAGTAGGATTAAAGGTTTGTATATAAGGGGTATTGCTGAGAATATAAAAGGGTGGTTTATGGAACTGATAGGTCTGCAGTTTGATATCGTGTGGGAGGAGAAGAGGACAAATTTCCAAAAGGTGGAAGCGATGCTGCGAGGTGCGGCCGTTAAGCCAGGATCGTTGATTGTCCTTCCAGAGATGTTCGCTACAGGGTTCAGTATGAACAGCAAAGAGATTGCGGAGGAGCGAGGCGGGCAGACAGAGGAGTTCCTGGTGAGCGAGGCGACAAAGCACAAGGCGTATGTGCTGGGCGGGATAGCAGTCCGTGAGAAAGAAGGAATATATAATCAGGCGGTAGGTTTTGGGCCGGACGGCAGAGAGATTGTTCGGTATAGCAAGATGCATCCATTTTCGTACGCGAAGGAGGATTTGGTGTACGGCAGGGGGGACGCAGTTAGGAATGTCCGGATCAATGAGTTCTGTGTTTCGCCGTTCGTGTGCTACGACCTGCGGTTTCCAGAGTCTTTCCGTCACGCGACGAAGGGGGGAACGAATGTTTTTGTCGTGATCGCCAACTGGCCTAAGGCGAGGGAAGAGCACTGGGTGACACTGCTGAGGGCCCGAGCGATAGAGAATCTGGCGTACGTGATCGGCGTAAACAGGATAGGGATGTCCCCGAAATTGGAATACGGCGGGCGATCCTTGATCATTGGTCCGAGGGGAGAGGTGCTGGCGGACGGTGGGGGGGCGGAATGTCTGGTCCGGGCGACGGCAGATGAGCGGTTCGTGGCGGCTTGCCGGGAGGAATTTCCTGCACTGGGGGATATCAGGTGGGAAATGCTGGGGCTGGGCGGTGAGGAAGGTGCGAAATAGGGTTTATCGGGGCCCTTGAGGGGTGTTCCACGTGGAACAGGGGGGGATTGTCCGACACTTTTCCCTTTGTTCCACGTGGAACAGTGTCTTGCCTAGCCTCCGAGGGCCTTCAAAAGTTCTTCCGGCTTATAGATCCCTTGAAGCAGAACCTTTCGCCCATTCGCCTTCAACACTACCGTAAACGGGATCCCCGACTGACCGCTGAGCCTCTTAAGCTCTCTATCCGCAAACTCCCCTCCCTCCGTCATATCCGCCTTCAGCAGATTCACCTTCCGGTCCTTCAACGCCTTCACTACGCTTCTATCTTGAAAGACCAGATACTCCACCGTTTTGCAGTTCAGGCACCAATCTGCCGTGAACTCCACTACGGTATCCTGCCCCGAACTCGTCGCCGCCTTCAATGTCTCCGCACTGAACGCAATCCATTCCAGCGGTTTGGCTGCTGGCTTGAACATCCCCCACCCGGACCCCAGCAGGCCCAGAATCACAAACAGACGCCCCAGTTAGGCCCAACCCCCAGCCCTAAACTCCAGCCCGACCCCCCAGAACCAGATAATAAACGCGAAGAGCACAAAATACAACAGGGTCGGCAGGATACGGTCCTTCGGCAGGGCGGAGACCAGAAACGCGGCCACGCCCAGAAGGATGAAGCCCATTGCTTCCTTAAACAGCTCCGACCACCGACCAGTGTGCGGCACCTTGTTTATCAGTTTGGGAAACCCGCTCAGCACCACGTAGGGGCTGGCCATCCCCACACCAATCGTCAAGAAAGCCAGAATCGTGATATAATGCATCTGCGACTGTGCCCACGTCACGGCAGCTCCAAGGATTCCGAAACTACAGGGCGTTGACAGGATTCCCGCAAGGAAGCCCATTGAAAACGCTCCCAAGTACCCTTTCTGGACGATCTCGCGGCCTGCGATTGCATTCGGCACAACTATCTGATACACGTCAAACATTCCCAAAGCCAGGAGCAGAAGAACCAGACAGATTCCGATCAGCAGGGTTGGATTCTGAAAAGGCTGGCCCCAGGAAAATCCACTCTTCAGGACAATCGCCACCACCCCGATGAGGACAAAGAAGAAGACGATCCCAGCCGAGAAGATCAGCGATAACCGCACTGGCGAGTGATGTTCCTGGTGGGCCTGCTTTGTCAACTGGAGGATCTTGATCGGAATGACCGGCAAGACGCAGGGCATTACGTTGAGAATCAGTCCAGCCACAAACGCGATCACCAGTGGAAGCCAGATCCCAAGCTCATTAAGGTCGATGTCATACCCAAATATCGAGAATGTTGCTCCAAATCCACTGACAGACCCCGATAAGGCAGGTATTTCCTCTGATGGTTTGCTCGTTGCTGGCATATTGGCCGGCTCTACTATAGCCATAGTAGGCCCCTGAGTTACTACAAGCGTAGTAGGTACAGTCCTATTCCTAACGGGTGGCGAGCACGACTCATTGGTACAAGCCTGATAGGTCACCAGCGGCTCAACCTGATACTTGTCCGGCTTCACGTCAGCCTTCACCTTGCCTGGAATGATGACGCGGACTTTCCCATCTGCATTTGGCTCAATGACTTGCACTGATTCGCCGCCACTTTCCATTGTTTTGACGGGTGGATAGATGGGTTTGGCATCCCAAGCCACCGGTCCGCTCGACTTCACCGTGACCTGTGTTGCAAAGTACGGTTTCTGTACCTCCGGACCATATACATGCTGACCGGGCTTCAGCGCGATTTCCACAACCAGCTTGACCGGTTGTCCCGTTCCGGCCGGGCTTGGTTCAATGTGCGAGGATACCGACGCCGGACTCGCCAGGCCGCCTGCAAACTGTGCATGCGTGGAGCTGGCCATGGGGCCAAGAAAGGACGCACATAACGCCAGCGCAAAGATAACACAGGACCTTCCACGACGGCCAGACAATGCATAAGGATTCTCTGTCATTACCATCTCCACAAATTACTTCTGGAAAAATGACGCACTATGCTGTTAGATTGTATATGTGCTCTGGGTGGTTTTCTACCGGCTGACGAATGTTAAACATCATTATATGTCTGGCACGGCAGCAATTCTGGAAAAAACGTCGGAACGACGTTTCTTTGAAAGGGGGGTAAGCCTGTGAAATTGCAAACGAATCTATACGCATCCGTGTGTTTGCTTCTGGCGGGCAGTTCTATTCTTGACCTATTCACCTCCTCGCCCGCGCCGCCATCTCAGCCATCTTCCGGTCCCGGCGGCAGCCAGTATTCCCATAGGGCTGTTCAGCAGACGGTCTATGGGGAGGGTGCGGAACAGTTTTGGGTTTACGAACCTTCGGATCCGTTACCGACGTCCGCTCCGGTCATCGTCTTTCTTCACGGCTGGGTCATTACCAATCCGATGCACTACGGCGCATGGATCGACCACCTGGTTCGGCGAGGAAACATCGTGATCTATCCCCGTTACCAAAAGAATATGCTCACGCCGGCCGCCAATTTCACTCAAAATGCCCTTGATGCGACTTGCACAGCCTTGAAGTTTCTCCAATCCCCCGGTCATGTCAAGCCCAAGCTCGACAAACTCGCCATCGTGGGTCATTCCGCCGGGGCAGTCATCGCCGCCAACCTGGCTGCATCCCGGGATTTTCCTACTCCTGCGGCCCTTATGGCCATCGAGCCGAGCTGTAAGGTCGGGCCGATGTTTGTCCGCTATCAGGCCCTTAGTCGAATCCCAAAAACCACCTTAGTTCTTGTTGTCGTCGGCGATATGGATTTCATCACGCTGGACATTGGAGCCAGGCAGATGCTTCGCGATACCTCCCAGATTCCTCGAGAGAATAAGGATTACATCCGCATGACCTCAGACCGTCACGGATCGCCCACGCTGCTTGCCGACCACCTTTCTCCCTTTGCGTGGGATGCCGCTTACGACAACAACGAAATCATCGATGCCAAGTACTTTCCCGGCGCCAAGACCATGTCCGGGCCGCCCGATGCTCTGGACTTTTACGGCTATTGGAAACTTCTGGACGGCTTAACCGATGCCGCCTTCTACGGGAAGAATCGCAAATATGCCCTGGGCAACACCCCTGAGCAGCGCTTCATGGGGAGCTGGTCCGATGATGTGCCGGTAAAGGAACTTGAAGTACTTGAGATTCCATAAGACCCCTTTCTACCCGCGAAGAACCTGTTGTTCCGCCTCTTGAAGGCGAGGGAAATATCACTACGCTATTGCTGCATAACGTTGAGTACTGGGAAGTGAGCGGCTTGGCGATTACGAACACGGGCACGACACGGGCGCCGCGAAACGGTGTTCGAGTCTCACTCGACAATTTCGGGACGGCGCATTCGCGTGATGAGCACTCCAATTCGTCATTTTCCGCCTCATTTTGCCTTTCGGGGTATTGTGAGCATGTCTGCCGGTGTATATAATCACTCCATCACAATTTTTGATGGAGGTTTTTGCGGTGTTAAAAGGCAATGCGATCATGGGACAGTCCGGGGGCCCGACGTCGGTTATCAACGCTTCACTGGCAGGCGTGATTGAAGGCGCGAAGGAATTCAAAGCGATCAAGAAAGTGCTCGGGATGCGCTACGGCATCGAAGGGTTCATGGCTGAGAATATCGTGGATCTGGGCAAGGAGCCGTCGAAGAATCTCAAGGGTCTGAAGATCACGCCGTCCAGCGCGCTCGGCAGTTGCCGCAAGAAACTCAAAGATGAAGATCTGCCGGTGATTTTCGAGAAGCTTAAGAAATACGACATCCGCTACGTGTTTCTGATCGGCGGAAACGATACGATGGACACGATCCATCGGCTTGAGGCTTATGCCCGGACGCAGAACTATGACTTGATCGGTGTCGGCGTGCCCAAGACTGTTGATAACGACCTTTTCGGAACGGACCATACGCCGGGTTTCCCGAGCGCAGCCAGATATATGGCGCTTTCGGTGATGCAGGCCGGTATTTTGGCGCGGGATATGTGCCGAGTGGACCAGTTTGTAATCTTCCAGACGATCGGTCGCGAGGCCGGCTGGCTGGCGGCGGCGACCGTGGCGGGAAAGAAGGACGAGAGCGACGCGCCGCATATCTTGTGCCTGCCGGAGCGATTCTTCGAGCGCGAGAAATTCCTCGCGGACGTCAAGAAGTGCTACGACAAGTACGGCTGGGTCTCGATCGTGTGCGGGGAAGGGATTACGTACGCGGACAAGACGCCGGTGTCGGCTTCGCGAGTGCAGGACCAATTCAAGAACGTGGAATTCGGCGCCATGGGTGGGACGAGCGCAGCCATGATGCTGCACCGGATGATCTGCGATGAGTTCAAGTTCCGCGGGGAGTTCCAGGTGACCGAGTCGCTGTCGATGTGCGCCGCTGACCGTGCGGTGAAGAAAGATATCGACGAGGCCTACATGTGCGGCAGGGCGGCGGTGAAGCTGGCGAAGAACGGCGAGTCGGGATATATGGTATCGCTGGTTCGCGCTCCCGGCAAGACGTACAAGTGTACGACGGGCGCTGTTCCCCTGCGTGAGGTCGCGGTGCGGGCCAAGCCCATGCCGGACGAGTTCATCAACAAGGAAGGCAACTTCGTCACCGACGCGTTCATAAAATACCTCAAGCCCCTGGTCGGCGAGATGCCGGAGTATACGAAGCTGGCATATAAGCCGTACAAGAAGTAGTCAATAGAAACCAACATTCAGAAAACAAGAGGCCGGCTCCATGCCCGCCTCGATCGAAACACAGAAGGAGATTCGCAAAATGAAGAACGAACAAAAGTACACGCAGTTTGCGTTGATTCGCGAAATGATGGAAACGCCGGGAATTATCCGGAACTTCAAATTGGAGAACGCCGACAGAGTCGTCGGAGCGATCAAAAAGGAACGGCGGCTCTTCTTCACGGGTGAAGGCTCGAGTCGCATCTTCCCCGCGAAGAACGCCATGACGCAGGCGCGTCGGCAGGGATTGATGTTCAACCTGGCGACGGAAGGGGCGCGGCAGGCGATGGAATACAAGCTTTCGAAGTTCGTGGTTTTTGCGGCTTCGAATAGCGGCAAGACGAAGGAAGTGGTGGGGCTCTTCGACATGCTCAAGAAGGAAGGTCACGCGAACCTCTACGGACTGACGGCCAATCGAAACACGATGCTGGAGTCGCTGTCAGCCCAGACGTTCGTGCTGAGCTGCGGATCGGAGGACGCCGTCGCGGCGACCAAGAGCGTGACGGAGCAGGCGCTGTTTTATCAGGCGCTGCTGGCGAAGGTGAAGAATAAATCGCTCGATAAGAAGCTCGGCGCCCTGGCGGACGCGTACGAACGGGCCCTGACGATGTCGATCGACCCGGCCATCACCGAAGCGATCGCCAACGCGGGCACGATCTATTTCGCCGGACGCAACGACGGCGTGGCGGAGGAACTGACCCTTAAGACCAACGAAATCACCCGCAAGAAGAGCGATTATCTGGAAGGCACATATGCGGTACACGGGATCGAAGAAGTGATGAACCCGGACGACGTGGTGATCTTCATCGATCCGTGGGAGGCGGAGTGGGAGAAGATCAAACAGACACTCGTTGACGGCGTGAAGATGAAGGTGTTCGCGGTGGCTCCGAAGGAAACCATCTTCCCGACGATCAGGGTGAAGGACATGAAGGAACTGGCGTCCTACGTGTATCTGGCTGCGGGTTGGAATATCCTGGTGGAAGTGGGCCTGAAGCTCAATATCAACCTGGACAAGCCCACGCGGGCGCGGAAAGTCGGAAACGAATTCGTCGGATAACCGGCGATCGCGCAAAGATTGGATGTTCTCGATAATGCCGGATCTTGGTCCTTGGACAAATTTACTGCCAAAGCCCGTCAAGATCGATCTTGCGGACGGATACTCTGTTTTTCCTCCAGGAGCGATTTTTCAGGTTGATGGACAACAGCCGAGTTCGCTTGAATCGATCGTCAGTGCGTTGAACGAATCGCCTCATGCCGATTTCGGCATTCGTTTTTCCTCGGCAGGGGGGTCCGGCTCCGGTTCGCTCTTTCGATTTTGGTTAGGACACGCCGGCTGTGATATTGAGCAGAAAGCAGCGGGGTTGCCGGACGAGGGTTACGTCCTGAAGATTGCTCCCGAAGGGATAGTGGGCGTCGCACGTACCGGCCAGGGACTTCTCTGGGCGGCCATGACGCTTCGGCAACTTATCGAGAAGCACGACGGGCCAACTTGCGTGCGGTGTCTGGAGATTCAAGATTACCCCCGCTATCGCTGGCGCGGCTTCATGGTCGATTCCGGACGAGCGCCGAATTCCCTGCCGAAGTTGAAGCGGATTATTCGGATTTGTTCCGCCTTCAAGTTGAATCTCCTCGTTTTTCGGGAAGGGGATGATGAACTCAATGCCGTTCGCTATCGGACTAACCCGCTGGGTTCAACCAATCCGCACGCGCTGTCCATGGAGCAGGTGCAAGACCTGATCGACTATGCCTGGCGACACAACATCACAGTGGTGCCGGAAATCGAATCCCTCGGCCACAGCCAGGCGAAGAGCGTTCACTACCCGGACCTGGTTTCAGGAGGGATCGAGACCCGCTACGATCCAGTAGGGGTCCATATCCGCAAAAGTCACCTGAATCCGGACGATCCACGCACATATCAGTTGCTGGAATCCATATATGGCGAATGGTTCCCGCTCCTGAAAGGTCCGCTTGTCCATTTGGGACTCGATGAGGTCCGCCTGCCTCGTGAAATCCAGGCCCGGCATTTCGAACGACTTCTGGGCGTCGTCGATCGAGTCGCGGAGCGATGTGGCCGTCCGATTACCCCGATCGTCTGGGGCGATGCACCGCTCACACCTGTCGGCTATCAAGATCGCGTCATTCGTTGCCTCTGGAGCTACGGCGCTCAGGGCGAGATCAACTTGTCCAACGAACACCTGCAATCTCAGGGGCTGGAGGGCTTGTCCCGGGAGCATTCTCGAGAGACTGTTTTTATGGCGGGCGGCTCCGATTCCTATCATGATCCGTACTCCAAGCTCGACTGCGAACGAGCGTTTGCGAATCTGGCGGCATGGAGTTGTTGGGGAAGTCGACGGACGAATTTCTCCGGGTTGCTCGGGGTTCAGTGGGGGGGGAACATGCTGGACGACTGGCTGCCCGATTTCCTGGCCGTTGCGGATTGGGGATGGAGTCCGCCTTCCGGTCCGGTCGCGGTCGCGGACGAAATAGCTCGCATCCAACAGCACCTTCAGCACATTCCTGACGCCGTCAATCCCCGTCCCGAGGAGATAGATCCCCCGGCCTGGGATGGCATCTGGCTTCGCGGCAGAACATGGGACCGTGATATCGTACCCTCGCCAGGATGATTGAATGCAGGGAGAATCTCTGCCTCTCCGATCACAAAATACCGTCGTAATTCAGCAGATGCTCTCTGAGCGCTGTCTCTGCCCTGGCGAGGTTGCCGGCCTGCAGAGCCGTCAAGATCGCCCGGTGCTTCAGAACACCTCCGCGCCATTTGGCTTGCGCGGTCTGCACGTCCGGACGAAATCGCTGGAAGAACGTTTGAATCAATCCCCCAAACGCCATCAGCGGCTCGACTCCCCCAGCCTCAAGCAATCCGCGATGGAAAGCCAGATCCCGGGCAATAAATTCATCCACATCGCGAATATCCGTCTTGCTGCATGCCTGCTTCAACGTCTCGACAAGCTTCGGCTTCTTTTTCAGATGATGCATCGCGCTGGAAAGCGCGCCGATTTCAATCGCAATCCGCGTCTCCAGCAGTTGGGATTTTGGAAAATCATTAATCGCCAGGTGAAACCCCAGATATTCCGTAGCCAGCTGCAAGTTCACTTTGGCCACGGTCAGCCCCCGCTTAGGGGCTGAATCAATGATACCAAGGAAGTTCAGTGCCTTGACGGCCTCGCGGACGATGTTACGACTCACACCCATCAGCTCCGACATCGCCCCCTCAGTCGGCAGCGGATCCCCCGCCCTCAAGCCGTGGCTGAGAATGTAGTCCTTGATCCAGGAAATGACTTCGTCGCTCAACTTTTTTCGTTGTAATGTGACTTCCATACTATTATCCTATAATACTATCATATCGAACTTTCAAGGAGATTCTGTGAACTCTCCAATAGAGGTGAACGAATGCACAAGGTGAAAGTGGGTATTATCGGATCGGGCAATATCGGCACCGACCTGTTACTCAAGCTTCTGCGATCCCCGCTCCTTCAGCCGGTGATTGAGGTCGGGGTCGACGAGGCATCCGAAGGGCTGCGCCTCGCCCGTGAAAAAGGCGTCACAACCTCAGCCAGGGGCATCAGCGACCTGTTGAAGCAAGACGATGTGCGGATCGTCTTCGATGCCAGCGGCGCCAAGCCTCATCGCCAGCACGCGCCCCTGCTTCAGCAGGCGGGAAAGATCGCCATCGACCTGACGCCCGCCGCGGTCGGCCCATATGTTGTCCCCTGCATCAATCTCAAGGAACATCTCGATGCGCCCAATGTCAATCTGATCACCTGCGGCGCCCAAGCTACGGTTCCGATCGTCCGCGCCATCCATCAAGTGGCTCCGGTTCGATACGCCGAAATCATCTCCGCGGTGGCCAGCAAAAGCGCAGGCATCGGCACCCGCCAGAACATCGATGAATTCACCCAAACCACGGCGCGAAGCCTCGAGAATCTCGGCGGCGCCCAAAAGGGCAAAGCCATCATCGTCCTCAATCCGGCCGAACCGCCCATCACCATGCAGAACACCGTTTACGCCCTTGTCGACAACCCCGAGCCGCAGCGCATTCTCGAATCCATCCACAAGATGATCGCCCAGGTTCAGTCGTACGTTCCAGGCTATCAGCTCAAGCACGAGCCGGTGGTCGACGGTGAAAAGGTCACGGTCCAGATCAGAGTGCAAGGCGCGGGAGACTATCTGCCGAAGTATTCCGGAAATCTTGATATCATTACCTCGGCTGCGGTTGCGGTCGGCGAGGAGTTCGCCCGCAAGCTGATCCAGGAAGGGAGGGCATAGCATGCCGGTTCAACCGAAAAAACCAATTCGCATTGTGGATACGACGCTTCGTGACGGAAGTCATTCCATCAGCCATCAATATACGGCGGATCAAGTACGCCAGGTCGCCCAGGGATTGGACGAAGCCGGCGTGGAGATCATCGAAATCTCCCACGGCGACGGTCTGGGCGGTTCCTCCATCAACTACGGATTCGAAAAATGTACCGATCGTGAGAAGCTCCACGCTGCCGCCGCGGTGGTCAAACGGGCGAAGATCGCTGTCCTTCTGCTCCCCGGCGTCGGGATCAAGGAGGATCTGGTCATGGCCCGCGACGAAGGCGCAAAGGTCGCCCGAATCGCCACTCACGTGACCGAAGCCAACATTTCCGAGCAACACATCGGTTTGGCCAAAGATCTGGGCATGGAAGTCCTGTGCTTCCTCATGATGGCCCATATGGCGGACATCGATACCATGGTCGGCCAGGCCAAGCTGATGCAAAGTTACGGCGCGGACGGAATCTACGTGGTGGACTCCTCGGGTACGATGCTTCCCTGCGATGTGCGGGAGCGCGTCGGCGCCATGGTTAGGGAGCTCAGAGTCCAAGTCGGATTCCACGCCCACAACAACCTCGGATTGGGGATCGGCAATTCATTCGCCGCCGTCGAATCCGGAGCCACCCTCATCGACGGCTCGCTGCGTGGCATGGGCGCCGGGGCCGGCAATGCGATGACGGAGGCGATCGTCGCGGTTCTGAATAAGGCCGGCTATCAGACCGGTATCGACTTGTACAAACTCATGGACGTGGGCGAGCAGAAGGTCAAACCTCTCATGCCCGGTCCTCAGGAGATCAGCAACGTCGCCCTGATCCTCGGCTACGCCGGCGTGTACTCCTCCTTCTTATTGCACAGCATCCGGGCCGGCCAGAAGTACAACCTGGACCCCAGGGACATCCTCGTGGAATTGGGCAAGCGCCGAACGGTAGGGGGCCAGGAAGACTGGATCGTCGATGTCGCGGCGGAGATGGCGGCGAGGCGCTGAATTCCCGACGGCAGAACGTCGTCGCCCGGCAAATGCTTGAACCTTCATCCTTGTCCACATACCATAGGATGATGCAATGAAGGAGAATCACTCTATGAAATCGTACCGGAAGGAATTGTGGTTTGAGGTGCCAAGGCGGCGGCAGATTGTTCATATCACCCCGGTTGTCGAGCAGTGTCTGAAGGAATCCGGCGTGAAAGAGGGGTTGCTCTATTGTGGCGCCATGCACATCACCGCCAGTGTCTTTATCAATGACAATGAGTCCGGCCTTCATCAGGATCTCGAAGATTGGCTGGAGAAACTGGCCCCGGAAAAACCCCATTCTCAGTACCGGCACAACAACGGCGAGGACAATGCCGACGCCCACCTCAAACGCACCATCATGGGCCGTGAGGTGATCGTTCCGATTACGAATGGGAAGCTCGATGTTGGTCCGTGGGAGCAGATATTTTACTACGAACTCGACGGCAAGCGGCGAAAGCGAGCCCTGGTTAAGATCATCGGCGAGTGACACCAGAGGTGTGTTTTCTTCTGTAGGGGCAGGTCTCAGACCTGCCCTCTTCCGTAGGCTGGTTTGCCCGGCCCTACAGGGTTTAATCCAGCTTCTCAAATGCAATTGGCAGGCAGGGTAATTGGGGAACAATGGGAAGACGCGGCTAAAAACAAGTCTGTCTGAATACCAGAGAATCCTTGAAAAGGGTTTGGCAAACCGGTATTGTACAGCATCAGGCATTGAGTCTCAAGCTATGGCTGAGAAGCTTAAGATCATTGGCCTGTTGAGCCAGACGATAGCCCATAACGGTCATCATGTGGGGTTTGGGTTACACAGTCATAGAAATGGTTCCGCACGAGCGCAAAACCCAGCCCATAAAGGAATGGATATTCATGGAGTTACCGCAACGTAAAGGCGAGGATCGATTTTTACCTGCCGGACGATACGGGCAGTTACAGGAGAAGCTTCGCGGAAATCCCCGGCTGAGGGATATTCGTTCGCTGGTCGTTTCCGCTTTTGATCGCCGGACGCGCATGTTTCCCTTTATCGGGATTGATTGGTATTCCCTGCCCTGCGGACCCCGGTCCATCGCGGGAGCAATGGTGGACGCGGGTATGTCCAAGACGCGGTTCGTGTACCAACTCTGGAATCCAAATGTCCAACCCAATCGGGCGGAACTTGACGGCCAACCCATCGATATGCTTATGACGTCCAGCATGCAGGTCCACGCCGCAGCCTCGTACAAATTGATCGAGAATGCTTGGACTCTGGGCGACCGGCGACCATTGATTATCGCCGGCGGTCCGAAGGCGTGCTATGAGCCGTTTGATTATTTCGGATTGGGGCGGGACGGACAAATCGGTGCGGACGTGGTGGTAACGGGTGAAGAACCCGTGCTGCTGGAGCTTCTGGTCGTGCTGTCGGACTTTGGCGCGGGGCACGGACGCATGCGGGAAGCATTTGATCGGGCCAAAGCGTCCGGGGCGCTGTTGGAGATTCCCGGACTGGTGTATAGCGCTGACGAACGATATGACGGCAAGAATCTGATCAACACGGGAATCCAGCGACTGATTCGAGACTTGGACGAGCTTCCGATGCCCATCAGCGGTTTTCGAGTGCTGGAGTATCCCCACCGCGGCCAAACGCTGGCGAGAGAAACCTTCCCCCTTCACAAGACGGGGGGAGGGATGATGGTGACCAACCTTCTGATTACCCGTGGATGCAAGAATAACTGCCAATATTGCTCGATTCCTTCCTACAACCAGCGAAGCTATCGGCGGAAGAGCCCGGAGCGGGTCGTGGCGGAATTTGTCGAATGCAATGCCCAACTTAATACGCGATATGTCTTCGGCGCGGACGATAACTTCTTCAATAATCGGGCCTATGCCGAGGCCGTCCTGGAGGGTATGGCCCGAACGCGAATCCGCGGCGAACGCTTGGGACGCAGCGTCAATTTCGGCACGGAAGCAACAGTAGACGATGCCTATCGGTGTCGCGACCTGTTTCCCGTGGCTCGCAAAAGCATGGCAGGATTGAGTGCGCTCTGGCTGGGAGTGGAAGATCTCTCGGCCACCCTCGTGGACAAAGGCCAGGGACCGGAAAAGACGCAAGCCCTGTTCGAGGCTATGCTCGCCAATGATATCAGCCCCATGGTGATGATGATGCACCACGATGCCCAGCCGTTACGGTCCAAGGGCGACATCAAGGGCCTGCTGAACCAAGTCAAGTTTCTGCATAAGGCCGGCGCGGTTTCGCTACAATGTACCCTGGCCAATCCGGCCTTTGGAAGCCGGTGGGTCAATGAAGCCATCACGCAGGGCCAAGTCTTCAGCCGGGTCGGCGGACAGAAGATTGAAGACCGTCATTACGACGGAAACCATATTGTCGCCAGCAGTCGCCAAGACCCCTGGCGAATGCAGCGCAACTATCTGCTTGCCTATCTGACCTTCTACAATCCCATCAATTTCCTGAAATCATTCGCCGTCCCGAAGCGAACGATCCGAAACAAACACTTCTTCTATCAGGTCTGGGGGATGGGCAGTCTCCTTCGTACGGCATGGTCGGTCAAAGGGCACCTCTGGCGGCTGTGGCGGGGTCCCATCGAACGACTCAAAGGCTGGCCCGAACGCTACTGCCGACCCGGTACGCCCTATATTCAGCTGATTCCTGAAAATAAAATCCCGGATCAGCAGCCGGCTACGATCTCATCGCCGACAGAACGAGCTTTGAGACCCACTGCGGTGGCCACGCGGTAAAAAAGAAAATAGCCCCTGCGAGGTGGGGCTATCTTCCATGAAGGATGAAAGGCACTGCTACGTTCCAATTGCTAAATTGTGGATGCAATATTTCCCTGCGCTGAAACGGAGGCGTGGGAAATGGCGCGATCGGTCTTGGGAGAACTGGCGCCCGAGAATTTGGTGGCGCCGGCGAAGATAAGAGCCAAAAGAATGGCGGCGCGTGCAATGAGTTCACCCGCGGTTTGGAAATCCACAGGCCACGCGACGATCTGAGAAATGATGGAACGAGTATACTTTTTCATGTGTCGATCTCCAGTTTTTACCTTTTAGCTCTTTGTGCGATGCTCAGCACCGCGCTGCCACCATAAACATAAAATACGCCGCGACAAAGTGCAAATTCAGTCATCAGATGTAAATGTGGGTAACTTTGGAGGGTTGGGGACCACGCCGATTGACAGGGCTTGGGGCTTGTCTTATACTCTGGCCAGTTGACAGTTCAGGGTTGGCAAAAGACAGGAGACACACTCATGGTTACCGGAATCATTCTCATGAACGTGCGTCGGGACAGTGTGAACGAAACGGCCGAGGCGCTGCTGGAGCTGGAGGGCGTTACGGAAGTGTATTCGGTGGGTGGTCAGTGGGACCTCGTGGCCATCGCGCGGGTCAAGACCAACGAACAACTCGCCGACCTGGTGACCAATCATATGCTGAAACTTTCAAGCATCGAAAAAACCACAACCATCATCGCCTTTCGTGCGTTCAGCAAGATGGATCTCGCGAGTCTGTTTCCGATCAACTGACGCCGAGATGCGATCTGCATTCAAACGACCTGGCCTGCGAACGTGCGACGTCGTGATGGCCATGTGTCCATTCTGAGGACAATAAAAAAGCCCCGCCGCAAGGACGGGGCTCTTGATTTTGGCAACTACTCTGGTCGCGGTGATTATGCCGCGTCATCGGACAGCTCGCCCACAACCAGGCCGAACTTGTCCATCGTGCTGCGGTCGCCCGACTTGATCAATTCGCAGTTGGCTGTGATCTTCGGGGCGTTCGTGGTGATGAACCGCCGGGCCACTTCCTTCTTGCGCTCGGAATGCTTCGCCTGCTGGAGGAAGAGGTATCCGATGTAGAGGTCGCAGGCGACGTCTACGATCTTGCGGCCGTAGAGGTCCATGTATTCCACGCCCTTTTCCTTCACGACGACCAGCGCCTGACTCAGCTCGTCCGTTCCCTTCTTGAGGGTCGCGGTGAGGTCACCAAACTCGGCCGGCCAGGACATTGCGGCGAACTCTTCAAACGCCTTCGTCGCCACGCCCTTGGCGACTCCACGCACCGCGGCGACAACCTGAAGTTGCGACGTGCCCTCGTAAATGTTCGTAATGCGGGCGTCACGGTAGTGACGTTCCGAGGCGTAATCCTTCATGTATCCGCTGCCGCCGAGGACCTGAATCGAGTCATAGGCGACCTTGTTGCACATTTCCGAGCTGTAGTACTTGGACATCGGAGTCAGCATGGCCGCCAGACCCTTGTACTTCCGGGCGTCCTCTTTCATTTGCTTCATCACGTCCTTGTCGAGCGCCTTGCCCTGCTCGGTTTCCGTCTGCCACAGATAATATCGCTCGAACTCAACCACGCGGGAGCATTCATACGCCAGCGCCCGGGCGGCTTCCATGTGAATCTTCATCTCCATCAGCATATCCCGGACAGCCGGCAGATGCTCGATGGCCACGCCGAACTGCTTCCGCGAATGAGCGTAATCACGCGCCACGGCATAGGCCGCTTCCGCGATACCCAGCGATTGGGCCGCGATTCCAATACGCGCGCCGTTCATCAGGCTCATGACGTACGGAACCAGTCCGCGACGGCGCTCGCCGATCAGGACGCACGGCGTGTCGTCGAAGAAAATCTCGCACGTCGGCGAGCCGTGAATGCCCAACTTCTCTTCCAGGCGGCGGATCTTAACCCGCGGGCCCTTCTCGCACAACAGCAGACTCACGCCCGATCCGTCGCTCCGATCTTCTTCTGTTCTCGCCAGGACGAGCAGCACGTCCCCGCACCCATTGGTGATGAATCGCTTCACCCCGTTGAGATACCAATTGCCGTTGGAATCCTGGTAGGCACGAGTCTTGACCGACTGAAGGTCCGATCCGGCGTCCGGCTCGGTGAGCACCATCGCCCCCGTGAGCTTCCCAGCAGAAAATCCGGGCAGATACTTGGCCTTGATCTCTTCCGTCGCGAACGCGTTGATCGTTTCCGCGATTCCCTGCAGACCGAAAATGTTCATCAACGACGCGTCCGCGCGGGACACGATCTCAATAGCCATCGTGTAAATCAGGTTCGGGCAGTTCAACCCGCCGAAGCGGTAGGGGAGGGTAAAGCCCATGACCTGGGCCTTGGCGAGCATCTCCAGATCCTTCGTGATGCCTTGGGAATATTTCACGCATCCGTCTTCCTGGAGCAGGTTGCCTTCCTTATCAACGGACTCGGCCTGCTCGGCGATGAACTCGGCGCTCAGTTGGCCCAGCATCTTCAGAATACGCCGGTAATTGTCGACGGCGTCCGCGGCATCGACCGGGGCATAATCGAAAGAGTTGGCGAACTTGAAGCCCTCTTCCGTGATGTTGGCCAGAGCGCCCAAGTCCAGCGTGTTGAAATTGAAAACTATGTCCTCATTGTCGGTAAAGAAATTCGGCATAATCAAACCTCGTTAATTGAATTTTGCCTGGTTACTGTCACTACCACTTTTCCCATTCCTGCCGCATCGCCAAGACGCTGCGATCCTACTCTCGCGCCTTCAACGCCTTGATCATCTTCGGAATGATCACGTTCATATCGCCGACGATACCATAGTGGGCGACCCCAAAGATCGGGGCGCTCGGATCGCTGTTGATCGCGACGATCTTGGCCGCTTCCTGCATTCCCGCCCGATGCTGAACCGCGCCGGAAATTCCACACGCAATGTACAGCGCGGGCCGAACGGTCGTTCCCGTCTGTCCGACCTGGTGATCGCGATCGCAGAATCCCAGGTCCACGGCTGCGCGGGATGCTCCCACCGCCGCGCCGAGCGAATTCGCCAGATCCCAGATCAGCTTGAAGTTATCTTTACTGCCCACGCCGGCGCCACCGGAAACGATGATGCGGGCCGCCTTCAAATTCACCTTCTTCGCCTGGCGATGCTTCTCGAGGATCTTCACGAGCAAATCTTCCGGGGCAATATTGACCTGTTCATTGATGATCTTGCCCTTACGACTGACGTCCGGCTCCGGCATCCGCATGACGCCTTCCCGAACCGTCGCCATCTGGGGCCAGCGATCGTAGTTGATAATCGTCGCGATAATGTTCCCGCCGAACGCCGGGCGAATCTGCAGCAGCAGGTTCTTGTGGATCGTTCCGTCTTTCTCCTCATGATCGCCGATCTGCAAATCCGTGCAGTCCGCGGTCAGTCCCGCCCGCATCTCGGAGGCAATCCGAGGAGCCAGGTCCCGACCCATCGCCGTCGCCCCGTAGAGAACAATCTGAGGTTCGTACTTCTTGATCAGGTCGCACACCACGCGCGAGTAACTCGTGGTCTGATAGTCCTTCAGAAGCGGATGCTCAACGCAGTAGACTTCATCCGCGCCGTAGATGATAAGTTTGTTCGCCAGTTCCTGTATGCCCTGCCCGAGCAGAACCGCGCCCAGCTTCACCTTAAGCCGGTCCGCCAGCTCCCGCCCCTTGCTCATCAACTCCAACGGAACGTCGGACAGTTGTCCCGCTTCCTGTTCCGCGAATACCCAAACCGCACCTTCACGATTGACACGTATCATATGTACTCCTCGATGGACTTTTCCTATTCCTTATTATCCGTCTATCTATTAACCCAGGGTCCGCTCTTCGATCAGATTGTGGATCAGATCCCGCACACCGTCATCCGACGCTGCGAACTGCTTGTGGCCGGTTCCCTTGAGCACGACGGCCTGAATGCGGTGAACCTTCGTCGGCGACCCGTCGCGACCGCACCACTTCAGGTCGGCCTTGATGTCGTCCAGATTCCACTGCTCGATCAGAAGACCCTTGGCCTTGAGTTCCTTCACCCGTTGGTCGATCTGCGTCTTGTATTTCGGATCATTCGCGTCGTTCTCGCCGGCGATCTCCTTGCTCACCTCGGCTGGTCCCCGGGCCTTCTTGTATTTCATCATCAGCTTGGCGGCCGGCGGACGGGGAATATTCGCCGAATCGATCACCGTCACCAGGGCGGGAAGCTTCGACCGAACCAGTTCCCACCCGTTTCCAAGATTCCGCTTCACGACAATGTGTTGATTCGTCATCTCGACGAGATTTTCCAGATACGTTACCTGAGGCAGGGCCAGCTTTTCCGCCAATTGGGGACCGACCTGAGCGGTGTCGCCATCAATGGCCTGACGTCCGCACAGGACCAGGTCAACATGAGGCAGCGACCGAACGGCACAACTGAGGATGTATGATGTGGCAAGCGTGTCGCTGGCGGCGGCCCGACGGTCGGAAATGAGAATTCCACGGTCGGCTCCGCGGTACAGGGCCTCGCGAAGAATCTCGCACGCGGTGGGAGGACCCATGGTAATCACGGTGACCGTCCCGCCATATTGATCCTTGATCTGCAGCGCGGTCTCCAGGGCATGTAAGTCCTCGGGGTTGAAGATCGCCGGCAATGCTGCGCGATTGACCGTGCCGTCATCTTTCATCGCCTTGGCCGTAACGGCCTTGGTGTCCGGTACTTGCTTGACCATTACTACGCAATCATATCCCACGGTTCGTTGCTCCTGATTACAACAGAGTTTCTACCAAGCAATGGGCCACGCCCACGCCTCTACGTTCCTTGCCTTGAGAGCCAAACTTTCTAAAAATAGTCGCCCGGTTTCAGCAAGTCAAGTTGAATCTTTCGCTTAGGATAAGATGTGTCTGCCCACATTTTCTGGCCTCAGGCGACGGCGGTCCTTTGGAGGTTCCAG